>JAAYUB010000032.1 GCA_012517875.1 Acidobacteriota bacterium
GCCCAGGTGCTCATCCCCATCAAGCGCTACCCGGAGCGGTTCTTCCGCAACATCGTGCTGATGGGCATGGGCGAGCCGCTGCTCAACTACGACGCGGTGATGGCCGCCTTCCGGCTGTTCGTCGATCCGGACGGCATCGCCCTGTCGCGGCGCGGCATCACTCTGTCCACGTCCGGCCTGGTGGACGGCATCCGGCGTCTGGGCGCCGAGCCGCTCCGCCCGAAGCTGGCGATCTCCCTCAACGCCGCCACCGACGAGATCCGCGAGCGGTTGATGCCGGTGAACCGCCGCCATCCGCTGGCGGAGCTTCTCGGCGCCTGCCGCGACTTCCCCCTGGCCCCGGGCGAGCGCATCACCTTCGAGTACGTCCTGATTCGCGGCGTGAACGACACGCCGGCGGACGCTCGGCGGCTGGCGCGCCTGCTTAAGCCCATCCGCTGCAAGATCAACCTGATCCCGTACAACGAGGTCCCCGGCCTCCCCTTCGCCGCGCCGGCCGAAGCGGCGGTCCTCGCCTTCCAGCAGGTGCTCCTCGACGCCCGGTTCACCGCCATGATCCGCAAGTCACGGGGCCGCGAGATCCAGGCGGCGTGCGGCCAGCTGGCCGCCGTCGGCCGGCCGGCGACAGCCGGCCCGGCTGCCCCACTCGAACCCGGAGGATGCCATGCCTGACGACGATGAACGGGTGAACGGCGCAATCGACGCAGTGGGCTTCCACAAGACGACGGATCCCGAAGCCATCGCCGAGCTGCAGGACATGCAGCGGATGTACGAGCGCATCGCCGACGCCATCCGCGACCGGAAGAACGTCCCGTTCACGCGCGTCCTGCAAAACGCCCGGGCCAAGGCCGCGGAAGCCGCGGCGGTCGCCGCCACCGGGCCGGACGCGGAATCGACCGACGCGACAGATGCAGACGATGCTGCCACCGATACCACCGGCTGAGCAGGTGGCCGAGCTGGAACTGCGCGCCGGCCGCCCGGTGTGCTGCCGCGCCGCCGGCTCCAGCATGAAGCCGCTCATCTTTCCCGGCGCCGACCTGGAGGTCCGGCCGGTCCCGGCGGGGGAGCTGCGGCCCGGCGACGTGCTGCTCTTCCATGACGGCACGCGCCTCGTGGCGCACCGGCTGGTGCGCCGCGTCGACGATCCCGATCGGGGGCGGCTGTTCTACGTCCAGGGGGACAATCGGCACGACGTGGAGGGACCCGTTCCGGCCGACGCCATCCTCGGCCGCATCGAAGGGGTGCGCGCCGGCTGGATCCGCTTCCGCCCACAGTCCTGCTGGATCCGCGCCGCCTACCCGCCCCTGCGATGGGGATACCGGTTCGCCGCCCGGATCAAGCGGGCGTTGTTCGACTGAGCGTTGCGACGGGGGGATCGGGGGTTGGGTCCGGCGTCGGGCGCCGCTCACGGTCCGGAATACTCAAAGCTGTTGGTGTCGGTCTCCTGGAGGGTGATCGTCGCGAGCCGCCCCGGCGCCGCCGGCTGCAGGGCCGACCAGATCCACCGGCACAAGTTCTCCGACGTGGGCACCTGGTCGCGGAAGTCGGGGATTTCGTCGTTGATGAAGCGGTGATCCAGCCGGTCCACGACCTGGCGGCGCACCACCCGGTCCAGCTCGGCCAGGTCCGCGATCATCCCGCTGGCGGGGTCCACCTCGCCGGCGATTGCCACCCAGAGCGTGTAGTTGTGGCCGTGGCCGTGGGGATTGGCGCAGCGGCCGTAGACGCGGCGGTTCCGCTCCGGGTCCCACTGGGTCCGGCTCAGGCGGTGGCCCGCCGAGAAGGTGTAACGCCGGATCAGGCGGAGCATGGCGCCTCCGCGGTCCATTCCACGCCCAGGTCGTCGCTCTCCCACAGCCGGATGCGGTGGACCCGTGCGCCCCGGAAGACCGGCTGCAGGAGGTCGCGGATGTACAGCACCAGATTCTCGGTGGTGGGGATGGTGGTCTGGAAATGGGGGATGTCCTGGTTGAGAAACCGGTGGTCCAAGTGGTCCAGCACCGTCTGTTCCAGGATGGCCTTGACGTCCTTCAGGTCGATGATCATGCCGGTTTCGGGGTTCGGCTCACCCGCCAGCGACAGCTCCAGGCGGTAGTTGTGCCCGTGGCCGTGCGGATTGGCGCACGGCCCGAACACGGCACGGTTCTTCGCCTCGTCCCAAGCCGCCTGCCAGTAACGGTGGGCGGCGCAGAAGGTCACGGTCTTGGTGATGAGGATCATCTCGTTCTCCTTGCCCGGCACGGCGGTTCCGCAGCCGCGGTCACGTGAGCGATATCCCGCCGTCCACCGGCAGGTTCACCCCCGTGATCCAGGCCGCCTCGTCGGAAGCCAGGAACACGGCGGCGCGGGCGATGTCCGCCGGCTCGCCCACGCGGCCCAGGGGATGGGCAGGCGCCATCCGCGCCAGGTGCGCGCGGATCTCCTCGGGAGACATGATTGCCTCGAAGATGGGCGTACGCACCACCCCCGGCGAGATCGCGTTGCACCGGATGCCGCGCCCGGCGTGTTCCAACGCCATGCTCCGGGTGAACATCAGCACCCCCGCCTTCGCCGCCGAGTACGCGCTGCAGCCCGGCACGGGCATGTAGCCGAGGGTCGAGGCGATGTTGACGATCGACCCGCCGCCGGCGGCCGCCAGCAGCGGGATCAGACCCTGGGTGAGGACGAACACCGCCTCGAGGTTCACCCGCATGACCCGCGTGTAATCCCCCCGGGGGTCATCTTTCGAGTGAGCGTTCCGGTAGAAGCCGGCACCGTTCACCAGGACATGGACCGCCTCGCCGGCTTCGATCCGGCCGCGCACCCACGTCTGCACCGCGTCGAGATCCTCCAGGTCCAGGTTGTGGATCCGCACCCGGCCCGGGTCCGTGCAACCGACCCGGGTTTCCTCGAGGCGGCCGCGGTTGCGCCCGATGATCTCGACGGCCGCTCCCTCCGCGACGAACTGCCGGCAGATTTCCCGGCCGATCCCGCTGCTGCCTCCGGTGACGATGGCCCGCTTGCCTGCCAGCCGTTGCGCCATACCGGACCTCCTGCCTCGGGTTTGATGATGCGGCCCGCGCCCGGATGCGCCGCTCCGCCCGCGGTCTCCGGTCAGCTGGTGCGCCCCTGCCGCTCAAACAGTTCGTCCAGCCGGGCCCGGACTGCGGCGATCACCGACTCCACGGTGCCCGGCAGCATGCAGCCGGAGGCGCGGGGATGACCGCCCCCGAGCGGCGTCAGGCTGCGGGCGAACTCGCCCACGTTCACGGCGCCCCGCGAGCGGAACGAGATGCGGACGTTGCCGCCCGGCTGCTCCACGAAGAGCAGGCTCACCTCGACGCCGTTGATGAAGCAGATCTCGTCGATGATGTCGCCGGTGTCCTCGGTGGTGGCGCCCGTGCGACGGATCATCTCCAGATCCATCACCGACCAGATGTAGCGTCCGTGCGGGTCGCGCTCCATCCGGTTCAGCACCAGACCCAGCAGCTTCTTCATCGCGTAACTGCGCACCAGGTGCACCCGCTCGGCGGTGTCGGGGAAATTGAAGCCGGTTTCCAGCAGCCGGGCCGCCACCCGGTGCGATGACGGCCGGGTCAGGTCGTACTGGAAGGCGCCGGTGTCGCACAGGATGCCCACGTAGATGAGGTCGGCCAGCCGGACGTCCAGGGGAATCCGCCACGTGGGATCGTCGACGAAAGCGAACAGCACCTCCGTGGTGGAAGCGACCTGACTGCTGCAGATCTCGATGTCGTAGGTGCCGGCGTTGCCGAACGCGTGGTGGTCGATCTTCACCCGCACCGGGCACGCCATGAACAGCGGCCGGACCCGCCCCGCGCGGTCGGCGCCGCAGTCGACCACGATCCCCAGGTCGTAGCCCGTTGCGGCCGCCTCGGCCCGGTCCACCGGGACGATCTCCGGGGCGCCGTGCAGGAACAGGAAACGGGCCGGACAGGGGCGCTCGTTGACGACGTGGATGACCTTACCGCTGCCGGGAAATGCCTGCTCCAGCATGTACTTGACGGCCAGCTCGGCCGCAACGGAGTCGCCGTCCTCCCGTTCGGTGGCCGTGATCAGGACCCGGTCGGCCTGCCGCGCGGCGTCATGGAGGCGCTTCAATTCCGGTTCGAACATGAGATGCCCCATCCGACGGAGAAATAACTGGTCATGTTACCAAAGGGCACGGCCGATTGAAAACAAAAAAGGGACCAACCCCATGGGCCGGTCCCAATCCTGTTGCAGTCGCAGTACTCGCTTCGGCAGCCGCCGGTCTTTTTAGAGCAGGGCCAGCAGCCGGCTCTTTTTCTCTTCGAATTCGTCTGCGGTGATCAGCCCCTCCACCATCAGGGCCTGCAGATCCTTGATGATCCCCGGAATGTCGGCGACATCCAGCGACATCATGATCTCGAACAGGTCCCCCACCTCCACGGCCTCCTTAACCCTCTTGCGCGGTTTCGGCTTGTCCTCACCGCGACGGAAGGACACCGATTCGCCCAGCTTGACGGCGTCCACCAGCCAGTTCACGCGCAGCCAGAACTTGGAGCCGCCTCTCTTGCCGTTGGACCACCAGGCCCGGTGCTTGTAGGCGGAATCCGGCAGCTTGAACGTGGCCAGTTCTTCCATCTGGTCGTAGGTCAGGCTGACGGCGCTCTCTTTCAATGCGGCCAAATACTTCTCGATCGGTTCGTACTTGCTCACGTTCGGAACCTCCTGTTGAAAACAATTTCTGATATGAATGCAAAAGTGATTATAATTCGACTAATTACATTTATCAATAATTTTTACCCAAAAATCATTTATTTTCAATGTATTTTTCCAGCCAGATCCATAATCTACTCTAGAATAAGACGTTACGAATACACTCCAAACGCTCAATACATATATAATCATAATTAAGATTGGGGCGGTGTCCGAACAGAATCTTGTGGCGGACATCTGCTCATTTTTGTATCATATTCATCGTCCGGTGCATCTCACTTGGCGAGAGTGCGTGGGAGTACTTCCATGATATTGCCCATCAAGGTGTACGGCGATCCGGTGCTTCGGCGCAAAGCCGCTCCCGTCAACGCCTTCGATGACGCGCTGACCCGCCTGGCGGCGGACATGGCCGAGACCATGTACCATGCGCCCGGCATCGGTCTGGCGGCGCCGCAGGTGGGCGTGAGCCTGCGGCTCATCGTCGTGGATATCTCCCATGGCGACTTCAAGGACCGCCTCTATGTGATGGCCAACCCGGAAGTGATCGAGACAGCCGCCGAAACCGATCGCTGCGAGGAGGGGTGCCTGAGCGTGCCCGATTTCACGGAATCGGTGGTCCGCCCGCGCTGGGCCCGCATCCGCGGCCAGGACCTGCAGGGCAACACCTACGAGGTGGACGCCCATGACCTGCTGGCCCGCTGTTTTCTCCACGAGATCGACCACCTCGACGGGGTGCTGTTCGTCGACCGGATCATGGCGTTCCGCCGCCGGCTGGCCCGGCAGCGTCTCAAGAAACACTTCGGCACCGTTTCTCTCCCCGACGCCACATTGGCCCTCTGAATCCCTTACGCGCAACGGCGGAAATCTGGGATAATAGCGCAGCCCCACCCGGGCGGAGGCCGTATGCGCATCGCGTTCATGGGTTCCAGCGAATTTTCCGTCACTTCGCTGGCCGCGCTCGTCGACACCGGCGAGACGGTGGCCGCGGTGATCACCCAGCCCGACCGGCCGGCGGGCCGCGGTCTCAGGGTAACGCCGTCACCGGTGAAGCAGTTCGCGACGGCGCAGGGTCTGCCGGTGTTTCAGTACGCGTCCATGAAGAGCGCGGAGGCGCACGCGGGGCTGGTCGCCCTGCAGCCCGACCTCCTGGTGGTGGCCGCCTACGGCCAGATTCTGCCCCAGCGGATCCTCGACGTGCCGCGGATCGCGCCTCTGAACGTCCATGCCTCGCTGCTGCCCCGCTACCGCGGCGCCGCGCCCATCGCCTGGGCGATCCTGCAGGGGGAGACCCGCACAGGCGTCTCCATCATGCGGATCGTCCGCCGGCTCGACGCCGGCGACGTCCTGGTGCAGCGGCCGGAGCCGATCCGGCCCGACGACACGGCCGCCACCCTCCACGACCGGCTCAAGGAGCTGGGCGCCCGCTGCCTGCTGGAGGCGTTGGAGCTGATCCGGGCCGGCCGGGCCACCTACACGCCGCAGGACGAATCGGCCGCCACCTACGCCCCGTCGCTGGGCCGGGAGATGGCCCGGCTCGACTGGACCCAACCGGCGCGCGAGACTCTGAACCGGATCCGCGGCCTCAATCCCTGGCCGGTGGCCCAGACCACCTTCCGCGGCCAGACCTGCAAGATCTGGCTCGCCGAACCGGCGGAGGCGCCTGACGGCGATTCGCGGACGGTTCAGCCAGGCCGGCTCCGGCTCGCCGGCCGGCGCCTGGCGGTCCAGGCCGGCGACGGCGCCTGGCTGCATCTGCTCGAATTGCAACTGCCGGGCCGCGCCGCCGTGGACGGCGAGGCGTTCGCCCGAGGCGCCCGGATCGCCGAGGGGGACGCGTTTGCCTAGCCGCGCGTTCCACCCGTCGCCGCGGCGGCTGGCAGCCGAGCACCTGGGCCGGGTGCTGGCCCGGCGCAGCTGCACGCCCGAGGGACTGGCCGATGAGCCCGCCTACCGGAGCCTGGACGACGCCGACCGCCGGCTCTGCTTCGAGCTGCTGCTCGGCACCCTGCGCCACCTTGCTCTCGTGGACGCAGTCCTGGAGCGGCTGTGCCGCCGGCCGCCGCGCTTCCAGCCGCCGCTGGTGCGCAACATCCTCCGCACCGCCCTCTACCAGTTGTTCTACCTCGAGCGGGTGCCCGACTATGCCGCGGTTGACGAGGCCGTTGGGGAGATCCGCCGCTCGCCGTACCGGGGCATGGGCGGGTTCGCCAACGGGGTGCTGCGCGCCGCGGCGCGCCAGGGCCGGCCGGAGGCGGTCCTGGACGCCGATCCCGCCACGCCGGCCGGCCTGGCCCTGCTCCATTCGCACCCCCAGTTTCTGGTGGAGCGCTGGCTGGAGCGGCATCCTCGCGAGGCGATCGAGGCCTGGCTTCGGCGGGCCAACCGGCCGCCGGCGCACTACCTGGTGGCCAACACGCAGCGCACCGACGCCGCGGCGCTGGCCGCCGCCTGGGCGGCCCGGGGCATCGCCGTCAGGCCGGCCCGGCCGGGGTGGCCGGTGCTCGCCGTAGCCGGCTCTCTGCGCGACGTGGACGGAGAGCTGAACGCGGGGTTGTGCTACCCGCAGGATCTGTGGTCATTCGCCATCAGCCGGCTCGTGCCCGAGCGGCCCTACCGGGCTGTGGCCGACCTCTGCGCAGCGCCGGGCGGCAAGAGCTTCGCCCTTTCCCTGCGTTTTCCGGACACGCGCTTGACGGCCATGGACAGCCACCCCGCCCGGCTGGCGGTGCTGGCCCGCCGCGCTGCCGCGCTGGGCCTGGACCGGATCGCCACCGTGGTCGGCGACGCCGCCGCTCCGCCGCTGCCGTCCGCTGGCTACGATTTGGTGCTCGTGGACGCCCCCTGCTCCGGCACGGGCACGCTCCAGCACAATCCCGACCTGCGCTGGAAACTCAAACCCGAAGACATCCTCCGCCTGAGCCGCCTGCAGCGCCCCATCCTGGCGGCGGCCGCCGGTCTGGTGGCCCCCGGCGGCATCCTGATCTACGCCACCTGCTCCACCGAGCCGGAGGAGAACGAGGCGGTGGTGAGCGATTTTCTGGAGCGTGAAGTCGGCGCCTTCCGCCCGCTCTCCCCCGACGCCGCCGGAACACAGTTCATCACCCCGGACGGATATTTCCGAACATTCCCCGCCGCCACTGAAGGCGAAGGCTTCTTCGCCGCGGTGATGGAGCGGCAGACAACCGCCGAGTGATCTGCCGAAGCACCTCGCGTGCTCGGTGCGCGTGGTCGACCCCGGCAGGATCAAAAGTCCCTTACGCTGCCGCCGCACGCGAGTTCGAGCCCGGCACGATCAACCGATCCGCCCGATCAGTTGTCGCGAATCATCCAGAAACAAGTGATGAGAAATTCGAGTAGAGACTCCCGAAGCCCGAACCGCAAGACCTGAAATCCAAATGGTGGGAAAGCGTATCGAGTGTCGATGACGATGACAATTTCGATCCTCGATTACGATCACGATTACGAATCACGAGCATGAAGAGCCATCAACTCCTAGCACCTGTCTCCTAACTGCTCACTGTTCACCAACAAAAAAAACCGGGCATGCGCCCGGTTTGAAATTTCCGACGGGTCCGATCGGGTTTACTTGTACAGGTCCTTGTACTTGGCCTCGTCTTCTGGGGTGGCGTCCTTGGCACAGCGGAAGCCCACGCCCAGCTGGTAGTTGTTGGGGAAGGCGGCGCGGGCCGCCAGTGGGTACTTCGTCCCGTCGATGTACAGCGACGCCCCCTTGACCACCATCAGCTTGATGCCGTAGTTCCGGTCCTTGGCCTTGGTGCCGGGATACGGATCGTAGTAGCTGGAGGTCCATTCGAAGATGTTGCCCAGCATGTCGTGGGCGCCGTAGAAGCTCACGTCGCCCTTGCTCTCGCCGATGTTCATCAGCACGCGGCTGCCGCTGTTGGCGGCGCCGTCAATCCATTCGTCGCCCCAGGGAAATTTGCGCGGCTTCTGGGTCTTCTCGTCCCACAGCGCGGCCTTCTCCCACTCCTCCTGGGTGGGCAACCGTTTCTTGGCCCACTTGGCGTACGCCTCGGCGTCGGAGTAGATGACGTTGTAGATGGGGTGCAGCGGCTTGTTCGGGTCGCAGACGCGCCAGTTGCCCTTGGTGGCGTAGCCGGATTCGGCCACGAACTGGAGGAATTGCTCGTACGTCACCTCATATTTGTCGAGCCAGAACGCCTTGAGATCCACCTCGTGCGGCGGCGAACTGGTCCTGGTGACCGCGTCCTCAAACGGCCCGCCGATGATGCACTTGCCGGCAGGGACGAACACCATCTCGTTGTAGTCGATCTCCGGCGCGGCGGGTTCCACCGGCGTCGGTTCCGACGTCGGCTCCGGCTGCGTCCCGCAGCCCATGGACAGGAATAGAAAAACGACGGTCAACAGGAGCATGAAAAACCAAACAAACTGTTTGCTCATTATGCCTCCCAAAGCTGACTGATGATCAGAATTGATTGCGACCCGGACTGGTTCCACGATGCAGCATCCTTGAACACGGGTTTTTATTATAGATGGTTCGCCCGGCGTCCACAACAAAATTCATCGGCCGGCGCGCACCCGTCCGGCGGCCGACGGCGGTTCAGTCCCGCCGATACTTGTACCAGGCGGCGCAGGTGCCTTCCGACGATACCATGCACGCCCCGATGGGCGCCTCCGGCACGCAGGCGGTTCCGAACAGTGCGCAATCCGGCGGCTGGCAGATGCCCTTGAGGATGTCACCGCACCGGCAGCCGGCCGGCTCCGCGGCCGGCTCCAAGGAAACCGGGAACCGCACGGCGGCGTCGAACTCCTGGAACTCGTCTCGCAACGCCAGGCCGCTCCCCGGCAGGAGGCCGATCCCCCGCCAGCGGTCGTCGCACGGCTGAAAGGTCTCCGCCAGCAGGCACTGGGCGGCCCGGTTCCCCTCGGGCCGGACCACGCGGGCATATTCATTGTCCACCGTCGGCGCGCCGCGGATGATCTGCTCCGCCAGCAGTCGAACGCCCTGTAGGATGTCCAGCGGCTCGAAGCCCACCACCGCGCAGGCGACGCCGAAGCGCTGCGGCAGAAATTCGTAGGCCCGCGCGCCGATGACGGCGCTCACGTGGGCGGGGCACAGGTAGCCGTGAACCCCGACGGCCGGGTCGCGGGCCAGCACGTCCATCGCCGGCGGGATGAGCTTGTGCGCCACGAGCACGGAGAAATTGCCCAGCCGCTCCCGCCGGGCCTGCTGCACCGCCGCTGCGACGGTGGGGGCGGTGGTCTCGAAGCCTACGCCCAGGAAGACCACCTGGCGCTCGGGCAGGCGGCGGGCCACCTCGAGTGCGTCGAGGGTCGAGTAGACGACCCGGATGTCCCGCCCGGCCGCCCGCTCGTGGCTGAGTGTGGTGTGCGCGCCGGGCACCTTCATCATGTCGCCGAAGGTGGTCAGCACCACCCCCGGAAGCCGGCCGATGGCGACGGCCCGGTCGATGTAGGCCATCTCGGTCACGCAGACCGGACACCCCGGGCCGGAGATCAGGTTCACCGTTTCGGGCAGCAGGTCGCGGATCCCAAAGCGGTGGATCGCCATGGTGTGAGAGCCGCACACTTCCATGAGGGTGATCCGGCGCCTCAGCGGGAGGCCGCGGATCGTATCCGAGAGGCGGCGGGCATCGTCCCGGCCGCGGAATTCCTGGATGTACTTCATGGGAAGCCCGGCCGGCGGCGCGTCACTGGGCGGCGGGTGCGGCCGGCAGCGCCTGTTTCATGTCATAGGCGAGGTCGCGGACCAGGGTGAGTTCCTGCCGCGTGATGGTCATCTCCATCAGCTGGTTGCGCTCGTTGACGCCGACGGCCACCCCCTGGAATCCGCCTACGTCGATGAAGAACCGGCGCAGAGTCATCTCGCCGAGCGGCGTGGTCACTTTCTGCTCGCCCGAAAAGCTGATCTTGCCGCCAAGTTCCTGGGCGATCTTGGGGATGTACAGGCGGATGGGCACGTTCGGTTCCCGAGAGTGGCCGTACTTGCGTAGGATCAGCGCATACTGGCTGAAGACCGCCTCCTCCAGGATTCGGAAGTCGGCGCTCACCTTGGCCGTCCGGCTCAGCGCCTGCCCGCCCATGATGGCGCTGTCGTTGGCCTTGCCTCCGGAAAAGGTGACGTAGACGTTGCTGGGCCGGTCGTTGACCGTGAAATTGTCGGTGTACTCGATGGGGTTGAACTTGTCGTCCATGATCTCCTTCGTCTGGTAGGCGAAGAAGGTGTTGCCGGCGCCTCGCGGGAGCACGAGCTCGCTCTCGGTTTCCATCACCATCCGGCCGTCCGGCTGACGGGCCAGGACGTACTTTTCAAATCCGACTTCGGCGTTCCGGAAGTAGATGATCAGGCGCCCCTCCTCCAGCACCGTCCGGCCGGCCGGGCCGGCGGAGCCGGTCTGGCCGACGGCCAGCCCCGCCAGGAGAATGGCCCACGCTGCGATCCACATTCTGTGCCCCATGACCGCTCCCTCTCATGCCGAATAGGGTATCACTCGCCGCCCACCGGGATGGCCTTCCGCGTCTGCTGCTTGCCCACCTCGATGGTGAGCACACCGTCGCGGATGCTGGCGGTGACGCTGTCGGGCCGGATGGGGGTTTCAAACCGGAACACCCGGTAGCATTCGCCGAATTCCCGGCCCAACTGGTGGAAATGTTCCTGGGCGGCGTCCGGATACGGCTTCTTGAATCCCTTGACCTTGACGGCGTCCGCTTCCACGACCAGCTCGATCTCATCCCGCCGAACGCCGGGGATCTCGAGCAGAATGATGAACCGGTTTTCGGTTTCGAAGATGTCGCTCAAGGGTGTCCAGACCATCGCGTCGGCCGGGAAGCAGTTGCGCTTCTCCCGGATCAGCCGCTGCATCCGGTTCTGGAGGTGGAACAGATCCTCGAAGTCGTCGAACGGTTTGATTTTCATTGCGTCACCTTGCACAACCACCACCTATCTTACAATCTCCCAATAAAAAAGCCAAGGTTCACCTTGGCTTTGGTATGTCGATCGTCAGGCGGCCGGAAGAATCAGGATTCGGGCGTTTCCTCCGCCTTCGGCTTGCGGGCGCGGGGCGCCCGGGGCTTGGTTTCCTTCGGCTCTTTGGCCTTGGCACCCTTGGTGTCCTTTGTCTCGGCGGGCTCGGCGGTTTTCTTGGTCCGGCCCTTCCCCTTGGCGGGTTTCTTTTCGGCCGCTGCAAACTCGCTGCCCAGCAGCTCGAGCAGGGCGATCTCAGCCTTGTCGCCGGTGCGGTACCCCAGCTTGATGATGCGGGTGTAGCCGCCGTTGCGGTCCGCAAATCGTGGGGCGATCTCCTCGAAGAGCTTGTGGGCGACTTCCTTTGTCTGGATGTAGGCCAGAATCTTCCGCCGGTCATGCAGCGTGCCCCGCTTCCCGTCGGTGATCAGCTTCTCCACCACCGGGCGCAGCTCCTTGGCCTTGGGCAGGGTGGTGATGATCCGCTCCCGCTGGAAAAAGTCCGTGGCCAGGTTGCGCAGGAGGGCTCGGCGGTGCGACGTGGTTCGTCCCAGTTTGCGGCCTTCTTTACGGTGACGCATGGTGCAGCTCCTTCACTCCGTCATTTATCCATGGGTTTACGGACGATCCGTCCGTTCTTGTCCAGGGTCATGCCGAGGGCGAGGCCCATCTCGGTGAGCACTTCCTTGATCTCGTTGAGCGACTTCCGGCCGAAGTTCTTCGTCTTGAGCATCTCGGCTTCCGTCTTCTGGACCAGATCGGAGATCGACTTGATCTCGGCGTTGCGCAGGCAGTTCTGCGCCCGCACGGAGAGCTCCAGTTCTTCGACGGACTTCTGCAGGTACTCGTTGAGAACGTTCTCTTCCTCGGTGACCTCAACCTCGGTCTCCTCCGGCTCCTCCTCGAAGTTGATGAAGAGCATCAGCTGGTCCTTCAGAATCTTGGCGGCCTGGCCGACGGCGTCGGCCGGCGTGACGGCCCCGTTGGTCCACACTTCCAGGACCAGTTTGTCGTAGTCGGTCGCCTGCCCGAGGCGGGCGGCCTCCACCTGGTAGTTCACCTTCTTGATCGGGGAATGAACCGAGTCGAGGGGGATGTAGCCGATTTCCAGCTCCTCCTCGAAGTTGGCCTCCGCCGGCAGGTAGCCGCGGCTCATCTTGACGCGCAGCTCCATCTTGAGGCGACCGCCCTCGCCCAGCGTGGCGATGTGGACGCCCGGATCCAGGATGACCACCTCGGGGTCGGTCTTGATATCGGCGGAAGTGACCGTGGCGGGCCCCTCCACGTCGACGTAGACCGTCTTCACGTTCTGGGTGTGCATCTGGATGGGGATCTGCTTCAGGTTCAGGATGATGTCGGTGACGTCCTCCAGCACCCCCCGCATCGAGGAAAACTCATGCAGCACGCCGTCGATCTTGACGGCGGTGATGGCCGCACCCGGGATCGAGGACATCAGAATCCGCCGCAGGGAGTGGCCGATGGTGGTGCCGAAGCCCCGCTCAAACGGCTGGGCATAGAACTTGGTGTACGTCGCCGTAGCGGACTCGGCTTCGTGCATCAGCCGTTTCGGCTTTTGCAGTTTCGGTATCGTCATGAATCAGGCCCTCCCGCTTATTTGGAGTACAGCTCGACGATGAGCTGCTCGTTGATCTCCAGGTCGACGTTTTCCCGCTTGGGCAGTTCCAGCACCCGGACCTGGACATTGTCCTTGTCCACGGACAGCCAGGACGGCACACCCCGGCTCACGGCCGTTTCGAGATTGTTGAGCAGGAAGGCGTTTTTCCGAAAGCCCTCCGCCACGCCGATGACATCGTCTTTCTTGATCTGGAAGGAGGGGATGCTCACGCGCTTGCCATTGACCTGCACGAGACCGTGACGCACGAACTGGCGGCCCTGGGCCCGCGACGCGGCGAAGCCGCACCGGTAGACCACGTTGTCGAGCCGCCGCTCCAGCAGGGTGAGGAGCACCTCGCCGGTGACCCCTTTCTGCCGTTCGGCCTCCTGGAAATAGCGGCGGAACTGGGCCTCCAGCACGCCGTAGATCCGCTTCACCTTCTGCTTCTCGCGAAGCTGCAGGCCGTAGCCCACGATCTTCGACTTGCGGGTCCGGCCATGCTCGCCGGGCGGATAGGGCCGGCGGGCGACGGCGCAGGTGTCCTTGAAGCAGCGGTCTCCCTTCAGGAAAAGCTTGGTGCCCTCACGGCGGCACAGCCTGCATACGGATTCTTTATATCTGGCCACGGCTGATCTCCTTCACAAAGTTAGGTTAGACTCTCCGGCGCTTCTTGGGCCGGCATCCGTTATGGGGGATGGGCGTCACGTCGCGGATGGTGCGGATCCGCAGGCCGGCGATGCTCAGGGCCCGGATAGCCGACTCACGGCCGGGGCCGGGGCCTTTTACTTCCACATCCACTTCCCGCATGCCGTTGTCGTACGCCAGCTTGGCCGCGGCTTCCGCCGCCTGCTGGGCCGCGAACGGCGTGCCCTTGCGCGAGCCCTTGAACCAGATGGAACCACCGCTCGCGCACGCGACGGTATTGCCCACGGGATCCGTCAGTGTCACGATGGTGTTGTTGAACGTCGAATTGACGTGCGCCACGCCCTGGGCGACGACCTTCTTCACCTTCTTCCGGAGCGTCTTCTTACCGGTGGGGGCTTTTGTTTCCTTCGCCATGTCTCACTCCTGTCGTCCCTGCAATTACTTCTTTTTCCGCCGCGGGCCCTTGCGGGTCCGGGCGTTGGTGTGGGTGCGCTGGCCGCGGACCGGCAGGCCCTTGCGGTGGCGCAGTCCCCGGTAGCAGCCGATGTCCATCAGGCGCTTAATGTTCATCGACGTTTCCTTGCGCAAGTCGCCCTCGTAGCCGCCCTCCTCGAGGAGGATGGCCCGGATCCGGGCGATCTCATCCGCGCTCAGGTCTTTCACCTTTTTGGTATGATCGATGCCCGCACGTTCCAGGATCTCCATGGAACGGGACCTTCCGATCCCGAAAATGTGGGTCAGACCGATGAAGACATTCTTCTGGTCCGGCAGGTTGACACCTTCGATTCTAGCCAAGTTCGTCCTCCATCACTCCGGAATACTAGCCCTGTCTCTGCTTGTGCCGCTTGTTTTCACAAATGACACGCAGGACACCCTTCCGCTTGATTATTTTGCACTTCGGGCAAATCTTTTTTACCGACGCTCGCACCTTCATGGATATTTCTCCCAAAATTACTTGAAACGGTAAATGATCCGGCCGCGGCTCAGGTCGTACGGCGACAATTCCACCAGCACCTTGTCGCCGGGCAGGATCCGGATGAAGTTCTTCCGCATCTTCCCGGACACGTGGGCCAGCACCACGTGCTTGTTTTCCAACTCCACCCGAAACATGGCGTTGGGCAACGTCTCAATGATCGATCCATTCAGTTCAAACGCGTCTTCTTTGGGCATGAACTCCTCGAATTACTCACCCAGCCGAGTCAGGATCTCCGGCCCATCGTCGGTGACCAAGATCGTGTGCTCGAAGTGGGCCGAGTAGCCGCCGTCCACCGTCACCGCCGTCCACCGGTCGGATAGTATGCGCACGTGGGGCGTGTACTCGTTCACCATCGGCTCCAGCGCCAGCAGCATGCCGGCCTTGAGCAGCGGCCCCTGGCCCGGCGGCCCAAAGTTGGGCAGCTGCGGCTCCTCGTGGAGCTGGGCGCCGATGCCGTGCCCAACAAAATCCCGCACCACGGCGAAACCGAACCGTTCCACGTGGCTCTGGACCGCATGGGAGATGTCGCTCAGCCGATTGCCGGCGCGGGCCTGGGCGATGCCCTTGTAGAGCGATCCCTCGGTCACCTCGGCCAGCAGGCGGTGCTTCTCGGACACCTCGCCCATGAGCAGCGTGACCGCTCCGTCGCCGTAGAAGCCGTCGTACACGGCCCCCACATCCACGCTCAGCAGGTCGCCGCTCTTGAGCACGTACCCGGACGGGATGCCGTGGACGATCTGGTCGTTGACCGACGTGCAGAGCGTCTTGGGGTACCCCTGGTAGCCCTTGAACGCAGGCAGACAGCCCTGCGCGCGGATGTACGCCTCGGCCAGAACGTCCAGCTCGCCGGTGGTCGCGCCGGGCCGGGCGTGCTCGCGAAGCTGCTGCAGAACCTCGGCGACCACCCTGCAGGCCCGTCGAACCTTTTCGATCTGGGCGGCCGACTTGATCATCATCCCGCCAGCACCCGCCGGATTTGCTCAAAGAGCGGATCAATGTCCAGGCTGCCGTCCAGGCGGACCAGCGTCCCCTGCGCGGCGTAGTGCGCCGTCAGCGGTTCCGTGTGCTGCCGGTAGACCGCCAGCCGGTTCCGCACCACGTCCTCGCGGTCGTCGTCCCGTTGGACCAGGGCGCCGCCGCACCGATCACATCGGCTTTCCTCGGCGGGGGGTGTGAAAAATACGTTGTAGATCGCCCCGCACACCACGCAGTTCCGCCGGCCGGTCAGCCGCCGGATCAGCAGCTCGTCGGACACATCAAAGAACAAAACCGTTTCCCGGAACGCTCCGGCCAGTCCGGCCAGCGCCCGGGCCTGCGCCACCGTCCGGGGGAATCCGTCCAGGGTGCAACCTCCGGCGCAATCGGACTCCTGGATCCGCTCCCGGATGATGCCGATGACCACGTCATCGGGCACCAGCGCCCCCCGGTCCATGGCCGCCTTGGCCGCCAGGCCTAGCGGAGTGCCGCGGCGCACCGCGTCCCGGAGGATGTCTCCGGTGGAGATCTGTGGATAGCCATACGCCTCGGCGATCCGTTTCGCCTGGGTGCCTTTCCCGGAACCGGGGGCACCGAGCAGTATGACCATCCGCGCCATCTTATCCTCGCCGGCCCCGGATCCGGCCGCGCTTCAGGAACCCGTCGTAGTGGCGCATGATGAGCTGGGACTCGATCTGGTTGACCGTGTCCATGGCCACGCCGACGACGATCAGCAGCGACGTGCCGCCGAAGTAGAACGTCACGCCAAGACCCTGGGTGATGAACTCGGGCAGCGAGTCGTGCAGCCAGTCGCCCACCCAGGGGAACGCCGCCACCCGGATGCCGCTGATGAGAAAGTCGGGGAGCAGCGACACCACCACCAGGTAGATGCCGGCGGCGAAGGTCATCCGGGTCATGATCTTGTCGATGAGCTCGGCGGTGGGTTTACCCGGCCGGATGCCGGGGATGGAGCCGCCGAACTTGCGGATGTTGTCCGCCACCTCGTTCGGGTTGTAAATGATGCCCACGTAGAAGAAGGTGAAGAAGATGATCCCCAGGGCGTAGAACAGGATGTAGAGCGGGTAGCCGTGGGAGAGCTGCTCGGAGATCTTCTCCATCCACGACGCCTTGACCATGAACTTAAGCGTCTGGGGGAGCGCCAGGAGCGATGCGGCGAAGATGATCGGAATGACCCCGCCCGCGTTGACCCGCAGGGGCAGGAAGGTGCTCTGGCCGCCGTACACCTTGCGGCCCACCATCCGCTTGGCGTATTGGATGGGGATTTTGCGCTGGCCGCGCTCCACGAAGACCACAAATGCGATCACCACGACCATCAGGGCGACAAGCACCAGCACCTGGATCAAGGCGCCGTCGGTGACCTTTTTGATCATCCAGGCCACGCCGTCGGGCAGGCCGGCCACGATGCCGGCGAAAATGATGAGTGAGATGCCGTTGCCGATGCCGCGCTCGGAGATCTGCTCGCCCAGCCACATGATGAACGCCGTGCCGGTGGTCAGGGTCAGGATGGTGAGCAGCTTGAACCCGAGGCCGGGATTCAGGACGATGGGCTGGTTGGCCGAGATGCTGGTCTGTTCCAGGAAGAAGGCCGTGGCCAGCGACTGGAAGACGCTGAGCACGATGGTGAGATACCGCGTGTACTGGGTGATCTTCTTGCGACCCAGCTCCCCTTCCTTCGACAGGCGCTCCAAGTACGGCCAGACGATGGTCAGCAACTGGAGGATGATGGAGGCCGTGATGTAGGGCATGATGCCCTGGGCGAAAATCGAGAAGCGCCGCAGATTGCCGCCCGTGAACAGGTCAAGAAAGCCCACCAGCGAGCCGCCGGCCTGGGAGGTGAAAAACTCCTCCAGGGCGGTGGCATCGACGCCGGGAGTCGGGATCCAGGATCCGACGCGGTAGACGGCCAGCATGGCCAGCATGAACAGGATCCGGTTCCGCAACTCCGGGATGGCGAAGATGTTCTTGAAAGACTCGAGGATGCGAGTCTCGCCGTTAGCCATTGATGACCTCGACTTTGCCACCGGCCGCCGCGATGCTCTCGGCAGCGGTGCGGCTGAATTTGTGTGCCCGGACGGTGAGTTTCTTCTGGATCTTCCCGTTGCCCAGCACCTTGACGTCGTGCTTCAAATTGCGGATCAGCCCCGCCTCGGCGAGCAGCTCGGGGGTCACTACCGTGCCGGCATCGAATCGGTTCAGCGCCGCCAGGTTGATGATGGCGTATTCCTTTTTGAAGATGTTGGTGAATCCCACCTTCGGCAGGCGGCGGTACAGGGGCATCTGGCCACCTTCAAAGCCGATCTTGTGCGAGTAGCCGGAACGTGACCGCTGGCCCTTGTAGCCGCGGCCGGCGGTCTTGCCGTTGCCGGACCCGGGCCCCTGGCCCCGCCGCTTGCTTGGCCGGTTGGCGCCGGCGTTCCGTTTCAGGTTATGCAAGCCGATTCCCATGATCTCACCTTCAACCAATGATTTTGACCAGGTGGGGGATCTTGGCCACCATCCCCCGGATCGCGGGCGTATCGTCCCGCTCGACCACCTGGTTGAGTTTGCGCAGGCCCAGACTCTTGAGCACAAGCCGCTGGCTCTTGGGAGTCCCAATCATGCTCCGCACGTACTGGACACGGATGGTTTTCTTGGCTTCGGCCTTCTTGGCGGTTCGGGCGCTCATGACATGAACTCCTCGACGGACTTGCCGCGCTTGCGGGCGACGTGCTCCACCTTCTTCAGGCTGTTCAGGCCCTGGATCGCGGCACGGATGACGTTGTGCGGGTTCTTGGTGCCCAGCGACTTGGTCAGGATGTTGTGGATGCCCGCGGCCTCCATGACCGCCCGCACCCCGCCGCCGGCGATCACGCCGGTGCCCGGGCCCGCCTGCTTCAGGACCACCAGCGCCGAACCGAACCGTCCCATGATGGCATGGGGGATGGAGGTGCCCTTCATCGGAACCTGGACCATGTGCCGCTTGGCCTGCTCGATCCCCTTCCGGATGGCCTGGGGAACTTCCTTGGCCTTGCCCTTACCGAAGCCCACGCTGCCGCGGCCGTCGCCGACCACGACCAGGGCGCTGAAGCTCAGGTTCTTGCCGCCCTTCACGACTTTTGTCACGCGGTTGATGGAAACCACCCGCTCGATGAATTCGGCTTCTTCGGTGTTGAATTGGTTGTCCTTGATAGTCACGGCATTCCACCCCACGTTAGAATTTCAGCCCCGCCTCGCGGGCGGCTTCGGCCAGGTTCTTCACCCGGCCGTGGTAGATGTACCCGCCCCGGTCGAACACGACCCGGGCCACACCCTTGGCCAGGGCCCGCTGGGCGACCAGCTGCCCCACTTTTTTGGCGGCATCGATGTTGCTGCCCTTGGCCACCGCTGCGCGGAGTTCCTTGTCGACGGTCGAGGCCGACACGATGGTCTGGCCGTTCGAATCGTCGATGACCTGGGCGTAGATATGCTTCAGGCTCCGGAAGACACACAGGCGGGGCCGGTCGGTGGTGCCGCTGACCTTGGTCCGCACCCTGACGTGCTTCTTGAGATGGCGTTCCATTCGCGATTTGACTTTAAACATGCTGTCACCCGCTGGTTAGTAGTCTTAAGCCGTCTTCTTGCTTTCCTTGAGCTTGATGGTCTCGTCGGCATACCGGATCCCCTTCCCCTTGTAGGAGTCGGGTTTGCGGAAGCCGCGGATCTCCGAGGCCACCTGACCGACCTGCTGCTTGTCGATCCCCTCGACGGTGATGGTCGCAACGTAATTGTTCAGCTTCTTCGCGCTCTTCTCCGCCTTGATCTGGATCCCGGTGGGGATGGGGTACTCGATCAGGTGGGAGTAGCCGAGGGTCAACACCAGTTTCTTGCCCTGGACCTCGGCCTTGTACCCGATGCCGATCACGTCCAGCTCGCGGCGGAAACCGGCGGACGTGCCGGTGACCATGTTGTTGACGAGGCTGCGGACCAGTCCGTGAAGGGTGCGTTGCTGCTTGGAGTCATCGCGGCGGGCGACATGGATCGCGCCGTCCTTGACTTCACAGGTGATCCCGTCCGGGCAGGCCTGGTGCAAGGTGCCCTTGGGCCCCTTGACCTCGATCATGCCGCCCTTGATCTGGAAGGATACGCCGGACGGCAACTTGATGGGTTTTTTTCCGATTCTCGACATGGTATGAACCACTCCATCCGTCATCAGTACACGGTGCAGATCACTTCGCCACCCACGCCCTGCTTGCGGGCGTCCGCGGCGGTCATGATCCCCTTGGACGTCGACACAATGGCCACGCCCAGTCCGCCGAGCACTTCGGGCAGCTCGTCCGAAGCCTTGTAGACGCGGCGGCCGGGAGTGCTCACCCGTTTGATCTCTTCGATGACGGGCGTGCCATCCGTATCATATTTCAAGGCGATGTGGATGTCTTCCATCTTGCCGCGCCGCTTGGTGATGAAATCCTCGACATACCCTTCCTGCTTGAGGATCTCCACCAGGCGGTGAACCAGCTTCGACTTCGGCAACACCACGACAAAATGCTTCGCCTGGAGCGCATTCCGGATCTTGGTCAGGGCGTTGGCAATGGGGTCCGACACACTCATGGCATTACTCCCAGATCAGTGATCACCAGCTGGCCTTGATGACGCCGGGGATTTCGCCACCCAGCGCCAGGTCGCGAAGGCACAACCGGCAGAGTTCAAATTTGCGAAAGTACGCCCGCGGACGGCCGCAGCGTTTGCAGCGGTTCCGGGTGCGCACCTGAAATTTCGGCTTGCGTTGCGATTTGACAATCAGACATTTCCGTGCCACGGCAAAGCTCCTCGTCTAGTTTTTGCTGAACGGCATGCCCATGAGCCGCAACAGCTCGCGGGCCTCTTCATCCGAACGGGCGGTGGTGACGATGGTGATGTTCATCCCGCGGGCCTTGTCCACCTTGCCATAATCGATCTCGGGGAAGATCAACTGATCCTTCAGGCCCAGGGTGTAGTTGCCCCGGCCGTCGAAGGAGCGGGGGCTGACCCCCTTGAAGTCACGCACCCGCGGCAGGGCGACGTTGACCAGGCGGTCGAGAAACTCGAACATCCGGTCGCGCCGGAGCGTGACGCAGCAGCCGATGGGCATCCCCTTGCGCAGCTTGAAGCTGGAGATGGGTTTCTTGGCCTTGGTGATAACAGGCTTCTGGCCGGCGATGCCGGTGAGCTCATCCACCGCCACGTCCATGACCTTGGGGTTCTTGATGGTTTCGCCCATCCCCATATTGATGACGATTTTTTCAAGGCGGGGGACGGCCATCACGTTCGAGTACTCGAAGCGCTTGCGGAGGGCGTCCACCACTTCGGTGCGGTACTTTTCTTTCAAACGGCTAGTGTATTTCATATCCATCCTCACGATTCGATCGTGGTGTTGCACTTCTTGCACACCCGCGCGGACTTGCCGTCGCCGAGACGGGTCCGGCCGACACGGGTGGGTTTGTTGCAGGCGGGGCATACCAGCTGGACCTTCGACACGGGCATGGCCCCTTCCTTCTGCACGATCCCGCCCTTGATCTGCTTCTGCGGGTTGGGCCGGACGTGCTCATACAGCTGGTTGAGCTTTTCTACAATGATCTGTCCCTTGTCGGGGTCCACATGGATCACTCGGCCGGTCTTGCCTTTATCCTTGCCGGTGCGGACATACACGGTGTCATTGCGGCGAATGTTGAGCTTGGGCATGACGCTATCCTCGTTACAGAACTTCGGGCGCGAGCGACACGATCTTCATGAATTTGCGGTCGCGCAGCTCGCGGGCGATGGGGCCGAACACGCGGGTGCCCACCGGCTCGCCCTGGTTGTTGATGATCACAGCCGCGTTCTCGTCGAACCGGATGTAGGTCCCGTCGCGGCGCCGGAATTCCTTCCGCACCCGGACGATCACCGCCTTGACCACCTGGCCCTTCTTCACCGTGCCGTCCGGGCTGGCCAGCTTGACGGTCGCCGAGATCACGTCGCCAAGGGTCGCCCGGGTCTGGGCGGCGCCGTGCTGGGGTGTGATGGCCATGATCTCCTTGGCCCCTGAGTTATCGGCCACTTTCAGCATGGTCCGCATCTGAATCATGATGGCTTCTCCTTACTTGGCCTTCTCGATGATCTCGATGACTCTCCAGCGTTTCCGCCGGCTGAGCGGCCGGCATTCCATGATCCGGACCTTGTCGCCCACGTTACAGGCGCCCGCTTCGTCATGAGCCATGAACTTGCTGGTCCGGCGGACGATCTTTTTGACCGCCGGGTGCTGGTAGAACCGGTCCACCGAAACCACCACGGTTTTCTGCATGGCGTTGCTGGTGACGGTGCCGATCTTCTCGTTCTTCCGGGTTACACTCTGGTTTTCCATTGCCGCACTTCCGCTCTACTGTTGATTGGATTTCTCACGGATGAGAGTCTTCACCCGCGCCAGCTCGCGCTTGGTCACGGACAGGACTCTCACATTGGTCAGCTGGCCGGCGGCCAGCTCCATCCGGTTTTTAAACACCTGCTGGGCGAGGCGTCGCTCTTCTTCACGCAGCTCATCCAGCGTCTTGTCTCTGAGTTCAGACGTTTTCGCCATGGTCATTCTCCGTAACGGCTGACGAATTTGGTCTTGAGGGGCAGCTTGTGGGCGGCCAGGCGGAAGGCCTCCTGGGCCGTGGCGAGGTCGACGCCCTCCAGTTCGTACAGCATCCGGCCGGGGCGAACTACCGCCACCCAGCCCTCCGGCGCGCCCTTGCCCTTGCCCATGCGGGTTTCCGCCGGCTTCTTGGTGATGGGTTTGTCGGGGAAAATGCGGATCCAGATCTTGCCGCCGCGCTTGATGTAGCGGGTCATCGCGATACGGGCGGCTTCGATCTGGCGGTCGGAGATCCAGCCGCCCTCGATCGACTTGAGCCCGTAGTCGCCGAACGCCACCGTGTGGCCGCGCTGGGCGGAGCCTTTCATCCGTCCCTTTTGCGTCTTGCGATATTTGACCTTCTTGGGCTGTAGCATGACTTACTTCTCCACGGCGGGGAGGTGATCCTTCTTCAGTCGCTCCCCTTTGTAGATCCAGACCTTGATGCCGATGGTGCCGTAGGTGGTGAACGCCTGGGCGAAGCCGTAGTCGATGTCCGCCTTGAGGGTGTGCAACGGCAGCTGGCCGGTGAGGTACCACTCGGAGCGGGCGATCTCCACGCCGTTCAGCCGTCCGGAGCAGCGGATCTTGACGCCCAGAGCCCCGTTCTTGGTGGCGGAGTCGACGGCCCGCTTCATGGCCCGGCGGAAGGCGATGCGCTTCTCGAGCTGGAGCCCGATGGCCTCGGCCACGAGCTGGGAATCGAGTTCGGGATTCTTGACCTCGACGGCTTTGATGTCCACGTCATGGCCGGTGGACTTGCTGAGCTCGCCCCGCAGCTTGTCGATTTCCTTGCCCTTCTTGCCGATCAGGATGCCCGGCCGGGCGGCGTAGATGAACACGTTGAGCTTGTCCGCCGCGCGCTCGATCTCGATCCGGCTGATTCCGGCGTGGTAGAACTTCGCCTTCAGGGCTTTCTTGATCTTGAGATCCTCGTTGAGTAGCTTGCCGAAGCTCTTCTTCTCGTACCACCGGGACTTCCAAGTCTTGTTGTAGCCCAGCCGGAAACCATATGGGTGTACTTTCTGGCCCAAGGTCTACCTCCTGCTGTCCGAAACGTAAATGGTGACGTGGCAGCCGTGCCGGCGCTCGCGGTACGCGCGGCCCATGGGGGCGGGGCGGACCCGCCGGCGCCACTTGGTCGGACCCATGTCGACAAACGCCTGGGAGACCACCAGATCGTCCAGGCTGATGGATTCGTCTGCGTACTCGACGTTGGCGATGGCCGACTTGAGTACCTTCTCGATGTGCTTGGCCGACCGCTTCGTGGAGAAGCGCAGCCGGTTGAGGGCGTCCTCCACCGGCAGGCCGCGGATCTGGTCGATGACCAGCCGGGCCTTTTGGGCCGAACCGCGCACGTATTTCCCTACGGCTCGTTTTTCCATGGCAGCATCCTCTCGCTCGCTACTTGGCCGCCAGCTTCTTGGCGGACTTGGAGGTGTGGCCCTTGAAATAGCGGGTCGGCGCGAACTCGCCCAGCTTGTGCCCCACCATATTTTCCATGACGTACACCGGGATGAACTTTTTCCCGTTGTGGACCGCGATGGTCAGTCCCACCATGTCGGGGATGACGACGGACCGGCGGGACCACGTCTTGATGACCTGTTTCTTGTCGGTATCCCGGTTGGCGTCCACCTTCTTTGCCAGGTGCACATCCACGAACGGGCCTTTCTTGATTGAGCGGGTCATGACGAACTTCCTCCTGCTTACTTCCGCCGTCTGATGATGACGTTGTCGGTCCGCTTGCTGTTCCGGGTCTTGTAGCCCTTGGTGGGCTGGCCCCAAGGCGTGACCGGATGGCGGCCGCCCTTGGTGCGGCCCTCGCCGCCGCCGTGCGGGTGGTCGATCGGGTTCATGGCCGTGCCGCGGACGGTGGGCCGCACGCCCAGCCAGCGGGTCCGACCAGCCTTGCCCGTGGTGATGTTGCTGTGGTCCAGATTGCCCACCTGGCCCAGGGTGGCCCGGCATTCGATCAGGATCCGGCGCAACTCGCCGCTGGGCAGCCGGATGACGGCATACTTCCCTTCCTTGGCCTGGAGCTGCGCAGCGCAACCGGCGCTGCGGACCAGTTGGCCGCCTTTGCCGGGGCGCATCTCCAGGTTGTGGATGAAGGTGCCTACCGGGATGGACCGCAGCGGCAGGCAGTTCCCGACCTGCACGTCGGCCTTCTCGCCACTCATGACGGTGTCGCCCACCTTCAGCGTGTCCGGAGCCAGGATGTAGCTCTTGGCACCGTTGCTGTATTGAAGCCGCGCGATGTTGGCCGACCGGTTCGGGTCGTACTCAATGGCGACCACCTTGGCCGGAATGTCGTCAATGTTGCGCTTGAAATCCACCACGCGGTAGCGCCGCTTGTGGCCGCCGCCCTTGTGGCGGACGGTGACCCGGCCGATGTTGTTCCGGCCGTTGGTCCGCTGCTGGGGCTCCAGGAGCGACTTCAAGGGCTTGATCGGAGTCAGCTCCTCGAAATCCAGGGTGGTGATGTACCGGCGGCTGGGTGTGACTGGTTTATGCGTCTTGATGCCCATCGCTATCTTTCCTGTTTCCCGAGATTAAATGTTGTCGAAATACTCGATCATTTTTTCGCCCGGCTTCAGCTTGACCAGGGCTTTCTTGTACGCCGGCTTGTGGCCCTCGTAACGGCCCATGCGCCGCTTCTTCTGGGGCATATTCAAGATCCGGATCGATTCGACCTTGACGTTGAACAGGCGCTCGATGGCTGCGGCGATCTCCGGCTTGTTGGCGTCGGGATGCACCCGGAAGGCCACGAAACCAGCGTCGTTCTTCAGCGTGACCGATTTTTCGGTCAGATGGGGCTTCCTCAGGATCTGATAGATGTCTTTCATTTTCCAAGGACCTCCTGGACCTGGAGGATGGCGTCCTTCGAGAAGAGCACCTTCTCGTGGTTGAGCAGATCGACGATGTTGAGTCCCGAGCCCGTCACGTACTTGACCTTGGGCAGGTTACGCGCGGACAGGATCGCGTTGGTGTTGTCCAGCGAGTCCACCACCAGCAGGTTGCGCGCCAGCTCCAGCGCGCCCATCACGCCAAGGAACTCTTTCGTCTTGGGGGCTGGGATCTCCAGCCGGTCCACGATCACCAGCTGGTTCTGGCGCAGTTTCTCGGACAGGACGGAGCACATCGCCCCCTGGCGTTTGCGCTTCGGGAAGGCGTAGCCGTAATCGCGCGGCTGCGGGCCGAATACGGTGCCGCCTTTCCGCCAGATCGGGTTGCGGGTCTGGCCGGCGCGGGCGCGGCCGGTGCCCTTCTGCCGCCACGGCTTGCGGTTGCTGCCGCTGACCTCGCCCCGGGTCTTGGTGGCGTGCGTGCCCCGGCGGCCGTTGGCCTGGTAGTGCCGGACCGCTTCCCAGATGAGCGTCTCCTTCAGGGGCACCCCGAAGACGTTTTCATTGAGCTCCAATTGCTCAACGGTTTCGTTCTGCAGATTTTTGACTTCCACGACTGGCATGGCTGCACTCCGCTTAGTTCTTCTTGATCGTGACGTAGCTGCCGGAGTAGCCCGGCACCGCGCCCTTGATCAGGATGATGTTCTTCTCCGGCAGAATCCGGACCACTTCCAGGTTCTTCACCGTCACCCGGCTGTCGCCGAGGTGGCCGGCCATCCGCATGCCCTTGATGACGCGGGACGGATAGGCCGAGGCGCCGATGGAGCCGGGCGCCCGGTGGAACATGGAGCCGTGGCTCGCGCCGCCGCCGGCGAAATTGTGTCGCTTGATGACGCCCTGGAAACCGCGGCCCTTGCTCTGGCCGATGACGACCACCTTCTCGTTGATCTGGAAGACGTCGTCGGCCTTGATCTCCTGGCCCAGCTCGATCTCCGCCATCGCCTTGGTGGGGCGGAATTCCCGCAGCATCCGGGTCGGCGCGGTGTTGGCCTTCAGGAAATGGCCGCGGAGCGGTTTGGTCACGTTCTTCACCGGCCGCTCCTCCATCAGACCCAGCTGGACGGCTTCGTAACCGTCTTTCTCCAGCGATTTCTTCTGGACGACCACGCAGGGGCCCAGCTGTATCACCGTCACGGGAATGACCCGTCCATCTTCGTGAAAGATCTGAGTCATGCCAAGCTTTTTGCCAATCAGTCCTTCAACCATCGGTCACTCCAGCTGTTGATTTATTTATGATCGGAGCCGAACGCCTTGATCTCGACGTCGATAGCCGCCGGGAGATCCATCTTCATCAACTGTTCCAGCGTTTCGGGAGTGGGTTCCAGGATGTCGATCAGCCGTTTGTGGGTCCGGATCTCGAACTGCTCGCGCGATTTCTTGTCGACGTGGGGCGAGCGGTTGACGGTGAACCGGTTGACGGTCGTGGGGAGGGGGATGGGGCCCGACACCCTGGCCCCGGTCCGGAGCGTGATGTCCACGATCTCGGCGATGGACTGGTCCAAGACCCGGTAATCGTACGCCTTCAGACGAATCCTGATGATTTCGTTGATCATATCCTCACCAGCTCAACAAAGTTGTCGTTGTCCGTCCGACAGCCACTGCAGCCGCCATCTCAAGCGAGCCGCGATCGGTCTCGTGCTGGCACGGGGATGCCCGCCGGACCGTGCGTCAAAGTGCCCAAGGTGTGCCGCGCTGCAGTCTAACTGCCGCTTGTCAGGCCTGAAATTGGAACCGGGGGCGGTTCGTAACAGACCTATAGTTCAAATTAGGAGGTCCGAAACCTCACCTCAAAGAAAGAACCGCGATTATACCCATCGCGAAACAGAATGCAAGTGTTTTTTTAACTTTTTTGTGCCGGCCCGCGGCGACCGGCGGTCGGGCACCCGGCCCGGCGGCGGACGCCTACAGGAAGAACTGCGCCAGGCCTAGAAAAACCACGAAGCCGGCGATGTTCGCGGCCGTGGTGGTCACGATGCTGGATCCCTGCGCCGGGTCCAGCTTCAGCCAGTTGAGCACCAGCGGGACCAGGGCGCCGAACAGGTTCGCCGTCAGGGTGCTGAGCAGCAGGCTGACCCCCGCCAACAGCGCCAGCGGGAGCTGGCCCGACCAGACCAGAACCACGCCGGCCAAGACCAGACCGCAGACCAGCCCGAGCAGCAGCCCCACGGCCAGCTCCTTGGCCAGAACCGGCAGCTCTTTCCGGTACTCCAGCTCGCCGAGAACCAGCCCGCGGACCACCACGGTGAGCGTCTGGGTGGAGGTGGTGGCGGTCATCGTCGTCAGCACAGGGATGAGCACGGCCAGCCAAACCCAGCGGTCCAGCGCCTCCCAGAAGAGGGCCACCACCACGGCTCCCAGGATCGCCGTGACCAGCGTCGCGGCCACCCAGTTGAAGCGCAGTCGGACCGTCCGCAGCAGCGGGGTGAGCACGTTCTCCTCGGAATGGATCTTGGCCAGGTGGTACATGTCCTCGGTGGCCTCCTCCTCGATGACGTCGATGACGTCGTCCACCGTGACCACCCCGAGCAGCTTGTTGTTCTCGTCCACCACCGGCACGGCCAGCAGGTCGTAGTTGGCCACGAGCTTGGCCACCTCCTCCTGCGCGGTGCCGGTGGACACCCGCACCGGGTCCGGGAGCATGATGTCCTTGAGCTGGACGGCCGGCTCGGCGAACACCAGCCGGCGGAAGGAGAGCACGCCGATCAGGTTGTTGTGCTCGTCGGTGACATATACATAGAGATAGTACTCCGACCGGAACCGGGTCCGGATGATGCGCAGCGCCTCCTCCACCGACAGGTCCTGGTCCAGCGCCAGGTAGTCGGTGTTCATCAGACCGCCGGCGGTGTCCTCCTCGTAGAGCAGCATCTTCTCGAAAAACAGCCGCTTGCCCGGCGGCAGGCTGGCCAGCACCGCCGCCTTCTTCTCGTCGGTCAGGTAGCCGAGAAAGTCGGTGGCATCATCGGCCGACAGCCGCAGGACCATCGTGGCGATCCGCTCCTCGGCGATGTCGGCCAGCAGGTCCCGGGCCATCTCGTCGGGCAGGTAGGTGATGACGCTCGCGGCGAGTCCCTCTTCGAACAGCACGCCGAGGAACTCCTCCTGCTCCTGGAAGTTGAGCCGGTGAAACACCCCGGCCAGGTCGGAGGGATGGAGTTTGCGGACCACGTTCTTCATGTTGTCCCACGCTTTCATCATGAAGAAGCGCAGGAGGATCTTCTGGGGATGGCTCAGTTCTTCTTCGGGCTTCTTCATCGCCGCCTCCCCTCACGGTTTGTTCGCTGGCCGCGGGAACGAGCGCATGCCGCCGTCGGCCCCGCGCACCGCCCAATCCACCACATCCGTCTCGGCGCAGCGGATCCGGTCGCCTGCCGCGAGCGACCGGGTGAGCACCGGCTGGCTGACCACCTGGATGTCCAGGCCGCCGTCGGGCCAGCCCACCACCTGGGCCCACAGCAGCTCGACACCGGCGCCGGGCGCCTCCCGCCGGAACTGGACGAAACAGGCCGAACCGGCGGGCAGGCCGGCCCGGAATTCGTCCCGCAGGGCGGGCAGCGACGCCTGAACGGCCTGGAGGATGTCCGGCTGGAGCGGCTGGTTCTGCTGAATGTCGAGCTGCTGACCGAAGCCGATCAGTTGCCGCGACAACTCCGCCGTCCACCGGCCAAGATCGCCGTCCGGCTCCACCGGAGCGAGCCGGACCACGGCCTCCTGCGGATCGCCCTTATCCGCTTCGCCGGCGGCCACCGACACGCGCACCCGCTCGCCACCGCGGGCGGCGGCCTCGCGCACCGACACGCTCTGCGATCCCGCCGCCCGGAGGAACGCGGCGGGCAGATCCAGCGTCCGGGGAAATTCACTCGGTCCGGCCGCAGCCAGGCTGCGCGCGATCAGCGCCCCGGCGGCGCCGGCCAGGAGGCTGCGCACGGCAATGGCGTTCTCGGACGGGTAGTCCCGCACCTCGAGTTCCGGACAGGCAAACTTGGCCATCCCCAGCGTGACCATCCGCAGACGGCCCGGCTGGTAGGGATACTGCTGGATGAGCACGTGGCGAGGCAGGTCGCACGCCGCCGGATCGAAGCGCCATCCGGCGTAGGCGGCGGGCGTCACGGGCAGCTTTGCGCTGACGTCGTACACGTAGCCGCCCCACGCCTCGGCTGCCGCCAGGGCCACGGCCTGCAGCGCCGGGTAGGCGGACGCCACCTCGTGCGGCGCCACCATGGCCACCAGGGTGAGGGCGCGCTCGGCGGAAGCCGCGGCGATCAGCTCCGATTCGTTGAACCCCTGGCCAAACCGCAGCAGGTACTCCCCGTCGGGGAACACGAGGGTGTCGCGGGTCTGGATTTCGAGCTTGACTGCGCCCGACCTGGACAACATCCGGCGGCCGGCGGCGACCGCCGACGCCCAGTCCGGCCGGCACCGGGCCAGTTCATCGAGTGGCGGCAGCAGGCTGCCGGCGACCGCTTCCGGCAGCTTCGCTCCGGCGGGGACGGCCACGGCTAGATACAGCATGGACTGGGAGTGATACCGAGGCGCGGGTCCGCCGCCGCAGCCCGCGACCGCCAGAACCGTCAGCGCCAGCGCCCAGCGTGTGCGAGTCCAGCTCATCGCCACCTCCTGTCCGTGTTCGACCAGCGGCACTATAGCATAAATCACACCGGTGCCGGTTCAATTTGCCTGCCCCGCAAAAAATCACTTCATCACAAATAATTTTGATATAATGCTTCTCCCTCTTTTACTTTTATAAATATATTGTACCGGCAGGAGCGACGTGATGGCGGAAACATCCCAACGGATACTGGCGATCAACCCCGGCTCCACCTCGACAAAGATCGCGGTGTTCGAGGGCCGCACCTTGCGCTGCGGTCAGACCCTGCGCCACGACGAGCACGTGATCGGACAGTACGCCACCATCACGGACCAGTACGCGTTCCGCCTGCAGGCGATCCTGGACTTTCTCGCGGTCGAGGCCATCCCCCTCGACTCCCTGCAGGCGATCGTCGGACGCGGCGGGCTCCTGCGCCCCATCGAGGGAGGAACCTACTCCGTCTCTGACGCGATGCTCAAGGACCTGCGCGAGAGCCAGATGGGTCAGCACGCCTCCAACCTCGGCGGCATCCTGGCCCACGAGCTGTCGCAGCGGTGCGGTGCGCCGGCGTTCATCGTCGATCAGGTGGTGGTGGACGAGCTCGAGCCCATCGCCCGGCTGTCCGGCCTGCCTGAGCTGCCCCGCGTCAGCATCTTTCACGCCCTCAACCACAAGGCGGTGGCTCACCGCGCCGCCCAGGACCTGGGGGGCAGGTATGCTGATTTCAATTTCATCATCGCCCACTTGGGCGGAGGGATATCCGTCGCCGCCCATCGGCGCGGGCGGGTCATCGACGTCAACAACGCCCTGAACGGCGAGGGGCCGTTCACTCCTGAGCGCAGCGGCAAGCTGCCCGTCGCCGCCCTGGCTCGCCTCTGTTTCTCCGGCCGCTTCACCCTGGCCCAGATCGAGAAGAAGATCACCGGACAGGGCGGCATCATGGCTTACCTCGGCACCAACGACATGCGCAAAGTGGCACAGCGCATCGACGCGGGCGACGCGGAGGCGGGTCTCGTCTTCGAGGCGATGATCTACCAGGTCGCCAAGGAAATCGGGGCGGTCAGCGTCGTGCTGTTGGGCCAGGTGGACGCCATCATCCTGACCGGCGGCATCGCCCACGACACCGCCTTCGTCGCCGGCGTGGAGCGGCGCGTCCGGCACATCGCCCCGGTGCGCGTCTACCCCGGTGAGGAGGAGATGATCGCGCTGGCCGAGGGGGCGCTTCGCGTCCTGAATGGGGAGGAGCCGGCGCGCGTTTATGCGTAGTCCCGTTCATGCCGGTTCCCGCGGGAACCGGACGATACTCATTTAGAAGGAAGGTCCCATGATCCGAACATTCGACGAGATGGTGGCGGACGTCAAGAAGAATCCGACCAAGGTTGTCGCCGTGGCGTATGCCCACGACCCCGATGTGCTGGAGGCACTGCAGACCGCCCAGCGCGAGGACATCGCCCGGGGCGTGCTGGTGGGTCCGAAGGCCCAGATCGAGAAGGCGGCCGCTTCGGTGAAAGTATCCCTGGCACCCTTTGAAATCGTGGACATCGACGACGAGAAGGAAGCCACCAAGGCCGCCGTGAACCTGGTGCGGGAAGGTCAGGCCGACGTGCTGATGAAGGGTCTCTGCTCCACCTCCACCATCCTCGGCGCGGTGCTGGACAAACAGACCGGCCTGCGCGAGTCCAAGCTGCTGAGCCACGTGTCCGCGTTCCAGGTGCCTGCCTACCATAAGCTGATCATTGTCAGCGACGTCGCCATGAACATCGCTCCGACCCTCGAGGACAAGGTCGCCATCACCGAGAACGCCATCGCCGTCGCCCACCGGCTGGGCATCGAGACGCCCAAGGTGGCGATCATCGCCGCGGTGGAGAAGGTCAATCCGGAGAGCATGCCCTGCACCGCCGACGCCGCCATCCTGACGCAGATGGGCGTCCGCGGTCAGATCAAGAAGGCGATCATCGACGGCCCGTTGGCCGTGGACAACGCCTTTTCCAGGAAGGCGTGCGAGATCAAGGGCATCGTCACGCCGGTCGGCGGGGACGCCGACATCGCCATCACCCCCGACATCGAGGCCGGCAACGTATTTTACAAGGTGATGGGTTACCTGGCCATGGCCAAGACCGCCGGCATCATCGTGGGCGCGCGCAAACCCATCGTGCTCACCTCGCGGGCCGACTCCGACGAGACGAAGTTCCTGTCCATCGTCTTCGCGATGAAGGTCTGCTGACCGCCGCCTGAGGAGGAAACCCATGCCGAAACGCTCCGCTCCGAACGCCCCCCGCCCGCCGGACTCCCGCCGGCCGACGCCCGTGGTCCCCGCCGCGCGCACACGGGACATCGAGTACGCCATCCGGGACATCGCCGTCGAGGCCGACAAGCTGCGCAAACAGGGGGCCAAGATTCTGCCGCTGAACATCGGCGACCCGCTCAAGTACGATTTCGCCACCCCTCGGCACATGATTGAAGCGACTTACAAGGCGATGCTGGCCCAGCAGAACGGCTACTCCCCCTCGACCGGGATCGACGCCGCCGTCGCGGCCATCCGGCGGGAGGCCGAACGGAAGGGCATCCGCAACATCCTGTCCCTGTTCGTGGCCCACGGGGCCAGCGAAGCGATCGAGCTGTGCCTCAGCGCCCTGGCCGATCCGGGCGACAACGTCCTGATGCCCTACCCCGGCTATCCGCTCTACACCGCCGTCATGCAGAAGATCCAGTCGGAGATCCGGCCATATTACCTCGACGAGGCCAACGACTGGCAACCCGACGTGGCCGACATCGAGGCCAAGATCGACGCCCGCACGAAGGCCATCTGCCTGATCAATCCCAACAACCCCACCGGCGCCCTCTACCGCCGGGACGTCCTGCTGCAGGTCATCGAGCTGGCCCGCCGGCACAACCTGGTGGTGTTCTCCGATGAGATCTACGACAAGCTGGTCTTCGACGGCAAGGAGCACATCTCCACGGCGTCGCTCGCCGACGACGTGGGCTTCGTGACGTTCAACGGACTGTCGAAATCCTATCTTGTGCCGGGCTGGCGCGTGGGCTGGGCCGTCATCAGCGGCCCGCGGGAGATCATGGGCGACTTCGACGAGGCTGTGCACAAGTTCGTCCGGGCGCGCCTGTGCGCCAACCACCCGGAGCAGTTCGCGATCCAGCCGGCGCTCGAGGGTCCGCAGGACCATCTCGCCGACGTCAACGCCCGCCTCACCGAGCGGCGCGATTACACCATCGACCGGCTCAACGCCATCCCGGGCATCTCCTGCGTCAAGCCGGAAGGCGCGTTCTACGCCTTCCCCAGCATCAACGTGCCCATGGACGACAAGACCTTCACCCTCCGAGTGCTCAACGAGTGCCACGTACTGGTGGTTCACGGTTCCGGCTTCGGCCAGAAACCCGGCACCCAGCACTTCCGGGTAGTGACCCTGCCGGACCGGCCCACCCTCGAGGCCGCCTACGACAAGCTGGAAGCGTTCATGAAACGGATCCGCTGAGCGCGGAACGCCGACGGGATTTCGGAGACGGCGGCCGGACGGCCGCCGTTCTCATTTCTTCGGTAGCTCCAGGCCGCGGGCCAAGGCGTCCAGATCGATGCCGTGGTCATAGCTCCAAGTCATGGGCGTGACGGAGATGTACCCGGCCTGCATGGCCCCCCAATCCGTGTCTTCCGGATAGCTGCGGGGGTCGAGCACACCCTTCACCCAGTACAGATCCCGGCCCCGGATGTTGGTCACCCGTTCGTACTGCCACATCAATTCCACCCGGCTGGCTTTGGTGACGAGGAGCCCCTTGGGATACGCCGCCAGGGCCGGCCCGTTCACGTTGAGAAACGTCTCGGCGGGAAGCGCCGCCGTCAGCAGCCGGACGATCAGCGGCTTGACCGCTGCGGCGAACGCATCGTAATTGGGCGGATCCGTCACGTCCACCGACAGCGCGATCGCCTTGATCCCCCGCAGCGCGGCCTGGCGGGCCGCCGCCACCGTACCCGACAGCAACGACACGGCTCCCGGGTTCGATCCGCGGTTGATCCCCGAGACCACTAGGTCCGGCGTGCGCGGCAGGAACACCTCCAGTCCCATGATCACGCAGGTGGCCGGAGTGGTCGCCACCGAGCATCCCACCGACTGACCGTCGATGACGTATGGCGTCACATAGATCGGATCGTAGGTGGCCAGCCGGTGGCTGACAGCACTCTGGTTTTCCGCCGGGGCCACCACGTAGATGTCGGCGACATCCTTGAGTTGGTGATAAATCGCCTCCAGGCCCGGCGCCCCGATACCATCGTCGTTGGTCAGCAGGATGAGCGGTCGGCACTGGGCGCCGACGGCGGTAGCGGCCAGCACCAACAGCACCAACAGCAGGATCAGGCGATCGGGCTTGCAGTCGGGGCGGGTGAGTGTCGACATGGAACGTCTCTCCTTGTCAGCGATGTGGCGTGCGGCCGGCGGCGGACCGCCCGAGCACGCGCCCGGCGTCACATGTGGATCGCCGCGTCGTGGGCCGCGTGCGCGGCTTCCATCATGGCCTCCGAAATGGTCGGGTGCGGGTGGATGACCGCGGCCAGTTCCTCGGCGGTGCACTCCAGATGAAGGGCCAGCACGGTCTCGGCCACCAGCTCGGTGGCAATGGCGCCGATCATGTGCACGCCGAGGATCTCGCCGGTCTTGGCGTCGGTGACGATCTTGATGAACCCCTCGGTCATGTCCTCGATCTTGCTCTTGCCGATGCCGGAGAAGGGGAACTTCCCCACCTTGACCTCGGGGTAAAGCTCCCGGGCTTTCTTCTCGGTCAGACCGGTGGAGGCCACCTGCGGGGCGGAATAGGTGCAGCCGGGAATGTTGCGGTAGTTGATGGGCTGCGCCGGTCGGCCGGCGATGTGCCGGGCGGCCAGGATTCCTTCGGCCGACGCCACGTGCGCCAGCTGGGGCGTGTCGATCACGTCGCCGATGGCATAGATGTGGGGCACGCGGGTCCGGCCGAACGCGTCCACCGGGATGAACCCGCGGGCCGATTAGAGGCCCGCCTTGTCGAGCCCCAGGCCGGCGGTGTAGGGCGCCCGGCCCACGGCCAGCAGCACCTTGGCGAAGGCGGTTTCCGTCACCTTGCCGGCGACGTCCTTGACGGACAGCACCGCGCCGTCGGGACCCGGTTTCAGGGCTTCCACCAGCGCGCCCACCTGGAATCGGATCTTCCGTTTCTTGAACGCCTTTTCCAACTCCATCGACACTTCCTCGTCCTCGATGGGGAGCAGGTGGGGCAGCATCTCGATCACCGTGACCTCGCTGCCGAGGGCGGCGTAGATCGAGGCGAACTCTACGCCCACCGCCCCGGCTCCGATCACCGCCAGTGACTTCGGCGGCTCCGGCAGGCGGAGCATGTCGGTGCTGGAAAGCACCACCCGGCCGTCGAAGCGGATATGGGGAAGCTGCTTCGGCTCCGAGCCCGTGGCGATGATGACGTACCGGGCCTCGATCGTCTGGGCGGTGCCGTCGGCAGCCTCCAGCCGCAGGGTGTGGGGGTTCTCGAACGAGCCGTGCGCCCGGAACGCTGTCACGTTGTTTTTCTTGAGCAGGAAGGCCACGCCCTTGGTCAATCCGGTCACCACCTTGTCCTTGCGCTGGTGCATGCGGCCCATGTCGAAACGGTAGCCGTCGACGACGATTCCGTGGTCGCCCAAATGAGCCATGTGGGCGTACAGCTCCGCGCTGTGGATCATGGCTTTCGTGGGGATGCAGCCCACGTTCAGGCACGTGCCCCCGAAGGTGGCGTCCTTTTCCACGATGGCGGTCTTGAGGCCGAGCTGAGCGGCCTTGATCGCCGCCACATACCCCCCGGGACCGCTGCCGACGACAACAACATCAAACGCATCCATGGCTGCCTCGCTAATCGGTAGATAGTTCTCCCGGCGGCGCCCCGCGACCGGTGGCGGACACGGGCCCGGCGAGAAACCCAATTGTAGCAGAATTCACCGGACGCCAGCATTTTTCCTTCAATCACCCGCCGTTTCCGATATAATAGACGACTGGTATGGACGATGATCTGATGAGTTCCGATTTTGTGAACGACGCGCTCGACGAGAAGCGCGGCTACCCCCGATACGTGCTCAACGTGCCACTGCGGATGCGCGGACTGAATTCCCGCGGCGAGGACATCGACACCGATATCGAGGTGGTCGATATCAGTGTGGCCGGCATCGGCTTTCGCTCCCATCGCCGATTCGAGGACGGCGACATCCTCTACGTCTCGCTCAAAGGCAAGGACTACACCTCCGACGTCAGCATCCAGATCGTCTGGAAAGAGGGACAGCAGAACCGGTACGGTGCGCGCATCCTCGCCGTCTCGTCCGTGGCGGCGTCCGGCGGGCCGCCATCCCCCAAAGCGCCGCAACCCAGTTGATCTCCCGCCCGGCGCCTCCCGCGCTGCGGCCTCTGTTCAGAACGGGTGGCCCGACGACCCGATTTGCGCGATGTGGTGAATTTGATCCCGTCAAGGCAACGAATGACTAAAAGCGTTCTCAAGCCCATGATCGGCTCCGTATTGCTTCTGATCGCCCTGTCGGCGCTGTGGGCGCTCACCGGCAGCCCGTTCCGAAAACCCCCTCGCCACGTCATCCTCATGATCGGTGACGGAATGGGCATCAACTCCTGGGTGCACGCCCACTATTTCCGGTTCGGGGCCACGGCCGATTCGCAGGACGACCGCTTGGCCATGGAATCCCTCCCGGTCACCGGCCTGGCCTACACGCACTCGGCCGACAACCTGACGACCGATTCCGCAGCCTCGGCCTCCGCGCTGTGCACCGGACGGAAGGTGCTCAACGGCGATCTCTCGGTGGCTCCGGACGGCGCAGTGCTTCCGACGGTCTTCGAAGAAGCCGCCCACGAGGGGCTTGCTGTCGGGCTGGTGACTACCGGACCGGTCACGCACGCCACCCCCGCGGCGGCGTACGCCCACGTACCCGAGCGGAACAACTACCACCAGATCTTCGACTGGCTGCTCCGCACCAGACCGGACCTGGTGTTGGGCAGTGGCACCACCGCCCGCTGGCGGCATCTGCCGTCCGACTTCGCCCGACGGGCCCGCGCTGCCGGCTACACGGTCTGCACGAGCGCCGAAGCGCTCCAATCCGCCCGGTCGCTGCCGCTGCTGGGCGTGTTCGGCGGCGAGCGCCTCCCTTACGAGTGGGACTGGGGCAAAGACACCATGGCTTTGCCGCACCTTTCCGATCTTGTATCAGCGGCTCTGGACCGGCTTGGTTCGGATCCGGACGGTTTCATCCTCATGATCGAAGGCGGCTCCATCGACACGGCCAACCACGACAATTCGCTGGAACGGGCGGTGGGCGAGGTGCTGGAGTTCGACCGCTGCGTGGGACTGGTTCAGGAATGGGTGAAGGCCCACAGCTCCTGGAACAACGCGCTGCTCGTCGTGACCGCCGACCACGAAACGGGCGAGCTGTCGGTGCGCCAACCCGGCAAGCCGTCTCCCCGCGGTCCGGCCCCTTCCTTCAGCCCCGGCGTCGCCCTGCCGGCGAACACGTTTGCGGGCGGCGGCTACGGCTCGGACGATCATTCGGCCGCGGTGGTGGCGGTTTTCGCCCAGGGCGCGGGCAGCAGCGACCTGAGCGGCGTGATGGACAACACCCGAATCCACAAAGTGCTGCGCCAAGCAGTCAAACCGTGAGCCCGTTGCCAAGAGGCTGTTCCCGCGACTGACTATGACACCACCGCGTCTGTACACCCGTCACCTCATCGAAGCACTCGTCGAGCCGGGGCTGGACGATCTCTACGCCGGACTGGTCATCGGCCGGCGCACCCGCCGGGTGGATCTCCCCGGCCGGGTATGCCGGGCCGGAATCATGAAGACCCTGCTCGGCTACGAGGTCAAGTTCGGCAGCTGCCGCAAGAGCTGCCCCGACGAGGTGACCGCCCGCTACCTGGCGATCTTCGGCAGCCTGGGTCTCAACTCGGTTCTCATCCCGTACAACCCGGTGGAGACGGCTGCGGTCCTGCCCGTGATGGAGCGCGCCTACGCTGCGCTGGAGCCGGCGGTCCGAACGTTCGCCGCACAGCACGGGCAACCGGAGCGGACCGCCGCCCTGCGGCGCCGCCTGTTCCGGCGGCTGGCCCAGCGGATCCATACGCTGTCGACCGGCGCGGTGCTCGCCGGCGAGGACGGCGCCCCATGAGCCGTCGGCGCCGCACGGCGCCAACCACTCGGCCGCCGGCCGTACCCGCCGGCGACGCCTCGTGGACATCCCTGCGGGAGTCGCTGGCCGGCTGTGTCAACTGCGGCAAATGTCTGCCGGACTGTCCGCTGTACCAGCTCTCCCGCCGTGAAGAAGACGGTGTCCGCGGCAAGCTCAACGTCCTGCGCTGGCAGATGGACGCAGGGCTCCCCCCGTCGCCCGCCGCCACGCGCCTGTTCTGGCGCTGCCTGCTGTGCCTGCGCTGTCAGGACGCCTGCCCCTCGGGCCTCGAGCTGGTGCGGATCCTGGATGCCGCGCGGACCGCTCTGCACGCCCGCGGCCTGGCGCCCGTCCCCGGCCGGCCGGGCGCGCGGAGGGCCGCCCTCATCGTCCGCGCCGTCCGGCGGAACCGGGCCGCTCCGGTGCGCCTGCCTCTGCGGCCGCGGACGTCCTTACTACCCTTGCCGCCGGTCGGCGACGGCCGTCCGGCGCCGCTGCTGGTAAGCCCTCTGGGCCGCGTGGTGTGGGGAGGAGCGCTGGTCGCCGCGGCGGCGCTCTTCCGTCGGGGCGGCTTCGATCCGGTCGTCCAGGTGCTGCGCGGCCCCAGTCCCGTCCGGCTGCACTGGCGAGGTGACGCCGACGGGTTGCGGACCGTTCTGGCCGCCGCGTTCACCGGCGCCCCGAAGCCGACGACGCTGCTCTTTCTGGAACCGGAGCTGGCGGCTCTGTGGCGGGCGCACGGCGCGCCGGCCCAGGTGATCGATCTGGAGGACTGGCTCCTCAGCGGCGGCGCAGCGGTCCGACTGGATGCCCCACCCGTCACCGCGCTGCCGGCGCCCGTGCCCATGGCCGCTGCCGGCTGGCGGGACTGGCTGGCGCAGTGGCGCGGACTGGCCCCGGCCGCATGGCGGCCGCCGCCGGCCGAAAGCCAGGGGCTACGCGCCGAGCAGCTGGTATCCATTGATCCGCCCGTCGCGCGCGATCTGGCGCGGCGCTGGTTGCGGCTGGCCGGCGCGACCGGCGCCGAGGCGGTGGCGCTCACCTCGCCGCGCACCCAGAGCTGGCTCCGGAGCGGCGGCGACGCCGGCCTCCCGCTGCGACCGCTCGCCATCCTCGCCGCGGGCGGCCCAGCTTGAAATACCTTGAAGCCGCAGGCCAGATGTGCTAATGAATACGGGGCGTTCGTGGACGGGCAATCCATGTCCAGAATCAAACAATTCCTGCTGAAAGTCACTAAGGCGGCCATCTTGACCGCTCTGCCTCTCGCGCTGCTGTTCGTCGGGGCCTTTGTGACCATGCTGATCACCATCCGCGGCCGCGAGGTGATCGTGCCCAACCTGACGGGCATCGAGAAGGATGTGGCCTTGGACCTGCTCAGGAAGAACCGCCTCGGCGGTGTGATCACGGGCTCGCGCTTCTCGTCCGATTTCCCGGCCGGCCAGGTGATCCAGCAGATGCCCGAAGCGAGCAGCCGGGTGAAGGCGGGCAAACAGGTCAAGCTCGTTCTCAGCGAGGGCCGCAAGCAGGTGGAGGTGCCCCGCCTGGTGGGCATGACCCTGCGGGAAGCGCAGGCGGTGCTGGGGCAGGTGGGCCTGCGGATCGGGCTGATCAGTCGCGCGGCCCTGTTGGCTTCGCCCCGCGAGCAGATCGTCGAACAGATCCCGGTGGCCGGCGAGCGGAACATCGCCACGCCCTACGTGAACCTGCTGGTCAACGTCCCGTCCGGCGACTTCAACTACGTCATGCCGGACTTCCGTGGTCTCGAAGCCCACGATGTGACGTCGTTCCTGAACCGGAACGGCTTCCTGCTGCGTCCCACCGAGCACGAGGTCTCCTTCACGCAGCGGCCGGGCTTGGTCCTGATGCACTATCCCGAACCCGGCTATCCGTTCAGCCGGAGTTCACCCATTACGCTGGTGGTGTCCCGATGAGCCGTACACGTTACTTGGCCCCCTCCCTGCTGTCCGCCGATTTCGCCAACCTGGAATCAGCCGTTCGCCTGGTCGAAGCCAGCGGCGCTGCCCTCATCCACCTGGACGTCATGGACGGCCATTTCGTTCCCAATCTGACCATCGGCCCACCGGTGATCCGCGCCCTGCGCCGGATCACCTCCCTCCGTCTCGACGTCCACTTGATGATCGCCAACCCGGAGCGGAGCCTGGACAACTACATCGCCGCGGGCGCCGACATGCTCAGCGTTCACGTCGAGGCCGATCCCCATCTGCACCGCACCATCACCCGGATCCGCGACGCCGGCCGACGCGCCGGCGTGGCGCTCAATCCGGCCACCCCCGCCGCCGCCGTGCAGGAGATTCTGCCCTGGCTGGATTTCATCCTGGTCATGACGGTCAATCCGGGCTTCGGCGGTCAGACGTTCATCCCCACGGTACTGCCCAAAATCCGGGCCCTGCGCGATGCCATCGACCGCCAGGGCCTCAACGTGGACATCTCGGTGGATGGCGGCGTCGGCCCCGACACGCTCCCCCGGCTCGTCGAAGCCGGCGTGACCATCGCCGTGGCGGGCGCGGCCGTGTTCGGGGCGCCCGATCCCGCTGCCGCTATCCGGGACTTGCAGGCTATGCTACAATAGTCGGCCGTTGCCATTCGCCCTGTGGAGGTCCTGCATTGTCCTGGAAGAAATGGTTGTTTGCAGCCGGATTGACCGGCTTGATCCTGCTCACCGCCTGCGGCGGCAAAAAGGCAGGCCTCCAGGAACAGGCGGTCCTGCCGGACAAGACCCTCCACGAAAACGGGCTGGAATTCCTTACCAAGAGCCAGTTCATCAAGGCGCGGCTGTCGTTTCAGACGCTGATCAACACCTACGACGAATCCCCTTACCTGGAGAAAGCCAAATACTACATCGCCTACTCCTACCTGCGTGAGGGGGGCATCGAGAACCTCATCCAGGCGGAGCAGGCGTTCAAGGACTTCAAGCTCTTTTTCCCCGCCTCCGATCTGGCCGACGACGCCCAGGCTCACGTGATCAAGATCAACATGCACATGATGAAGGAACCGAACCGCGACACCACTTACGCCCTGCGGTCCCGGGTTGAAGTGCAGAATTTCCTCAACGAATTTCCAGACTCGCCGCTGGTGAACGAGATGCGGGCGCGCCTGCAATACATCGAGGACACGTTGGCAATGAGCAATTTCCTCAAGGCCAAGTTCTATCATCGCAAAAACTTCTCCAAGGCCTCCGCCTCTCGGCTGCGCGAATGTGTCGCCCAGTACCCGCATTTCCGCTATCGTGACGAGGCGCTCTTCCTGCTGGCGGACTCCCTCGACAAGCTCAAGAACTTCGACGAGAGCACCATTTACTACGCTCAGCTTGCCCGTGGCTTCCCGTTCAGCAAGTACTTTGAAGAGGCGCGCGACCGCCTGCGCAAGCTCGAGAAGCCGGTGCCCGAGGTGGACCAGCGGCTGGCCGAAGAGAACAAGAAGTATTATGAGGAAGGCAAGTCGCTGTTCGGCGGATCCCGGGAGGCCGTCTTCGGCTCCTTCGGCCTCGGTAAGGATGAGCCGTGGCGTCAGATGGAAAAGCAGCGCGACAGGGAAGAGCGGGAGCGTCTGAAGATTGAGGCCGGCAAGACCGAGAAATCGGCTGCCAAGAAGTCCAAATAGGCTGATCCCACCGACCGCCGCCGGCCCGCATCCGGGGAGATTTCCCCTAACTGTATGTATCCGCAAATTTACTTGAGTGACTTTTCGAGTTGTGATGTAATAGATGAAAGTCCGCCAATCCGGATGAGGAGGCGCTGATGGCCCACAAACTGCTGCTCGCCGACGACAGCATCACCATCCAGAAGGTGGTCAGCCTGACCTTCGCCGAGGAGGACTTCGAGGTCATTTGTGTCGGCAACGGCGAGATCGCGATCGAAAAAATCGGCGAGATCCGGCCTGACGTCGTCCTGGCCGACATCTTCATGCCCCGGAAAACCGGTTACGAGGTGTGCGAGTTTGTCAAGCGCACACCCCATTTGCGCCATATTCCGGTCATTCTGCTCGTGGGAACGTTTGAACCGTTCGACAAGAACGAAGCGGCCCGTGTGGGTGCCAACGCCCACGTCACCAAGCCGTTTGAGACCACATCGCTCATCCGGCTGGTGCGGCAGTCGGTATCCAACGCGCCCAAGCCCGAGGCGGCGCCCGCCAAGACGGTGACGCCGCCTGCCCTCGACGCCGATCGGACATTCCAGATCCAGCTCTCGGAGATGGACGAGCGGCTCGGGCGCACCCAGCCCCCCAAGCCGGCCGCTCCCCCTGAGATTTTGGACATCCCGGCCCGGAAAACCCGGGAGCCGGCGCCTCAGGATCTGGAGCGCACCCTGCTCTCCGCGCCCGTCTCGCCGGCAGCTGCACTGGGTCCCGACGAAGTGATCCTGGAGCCCGAAGAGGAACTCATCGTCCCGCCTGCGTCGCCGCAAGCGATGGAAGAGGAGCTGTTCATCCCGGAGGCTCCTGCCATGCCCCCCCCGCCCGCCGCCGAGGCTGAGCTGCTGGCGGTGCCGCCTCTGGCCCGACGCATCCAGCGTCCTCCCGACGAGGACATTCTGGGCATCTTCGAGCTCATCGGCCTAGACCGTCTCATCGCGCGGCAGCACAGCCTCGAGGAGGCAGTGCGTCGTGAGCGTGAGGCCGCCGCGGCCCCGCGGGTCGCCGCCGTGGCCGAGCCCGAACCGGCGGCGCCACCCGTCGAGGCCGAACTCGAGGAAGTCGTGGCGGCTGCTGCTCCCGTGGTCGGCTTCTCCGCCGCGGCGCCCGTCGAGCCCGCCTTCGCCCCGGCCGAGGCACCGACCCCGACCGCCGCGACCGAGTTGACCGAAGACCTGGTCACCCGAATCGCCCGGATGGTCATCGAGCGCCTGAGTGAGAAAGTGGTCCGGGAGATCGCCTGGGAGGTGGTGCCGGATCTGTCCGAGACCATCATCCGCAATGAATTGAAGCGGCTGAAGGACGAGGGCAAGTTCTGACCCGGCCGGCCGCGGCGCGCGGCGGCGACCCGGACGGCCACATCCCCGCGCATCCACCGATGCAATCCGTCCCTCACAGCATCATCCATTGACGGACTGTTGGTTGGCCCACGACCGAGCCGCGGCTGGACGCGTCGCCGATTTTAGGTATAATGTGGTGTTTTCGCCGCATTCCGGCGAGACATGGCAACCATGAATCGCAAACCACATTCACCGCAATCCAGCGCCCCTGCGGGCGCCGAATCGTCCCGGGCCCCCGGCAGCCCGGGCGGCTGCCCCTATGCGCCCATGGCGTGTGAACTGGAAATGTTCCGCCACATCCACCACGTCCGCGGCTTTGGAGAGGTGGACTCCACCAACTCCACGGCCCGCGCGCTCGGGGAGGCCGGCGACATTCCGCCGGGCACCCTGGTGGTGGCCAACGCCCAGCGCGCCGGGCGGGGCCGCCTGGACCACACCTGGTACTCTCCGGCCGGCCAGGGGATCTATGCCTCGCTGTTTCTGGCACCCATGGTGACGCTGGCGCAGGCGCACTGCGTGACCCTGGTGACAGGGCTGTCGGTGGCCCAGGCCCTGTCCCTGGCCCACCCGACGCTGGCCCGCCACCTCGACATCAAGTGGCCCAACGACGTCCTGTGGCAGGGCCGCAAGCTGGGCGGCATTCTCGTGGAGTCCAGCCTCCAGGACAACACCCTCCGGCACCTTGTGGTGGGAATCGGGATCAACGTGGCGCAGACGGCTTTCCCCGAGGACATCCGAACCCGCGCCGTCTCGGTGGCTCAGGCCGCCGGCACCATCGTCTCCCGGCACGATCTGCTGGTGCGCGTTCTGGGCTGTCTCGACGCAAACCTCGGCCGCTTGGGCGACGGCGCCTGGCCGGACCTGCGCCGGCAGTGGGAGGAGTCCTCCTCGTTTGCCCGCGGCCGCAAGGTCAAGTTCTTCGAACGGGGCCGACCGCTCCTGGGCACCACCTGCGGTCTGATGGACGACGGGGCGCTCGGCGTGCAGCTGCGGGACGGTGAGCGCAAGGCGCTCTACCACGGCGAAATATTCGAATACTGAACGGGATGTGACATCATGGTGACCGGCTTCTTCAACAAGCTCAAACACGCGGTCAAGAACACCAAGGACCAGTTGGTGGGCCGCATCGAGAACCTGATCCTGGGCGAGAAGCAGTTCAGCGCCTCGACGCTGGAGCAGCTCGAGACCATCCTCATCGGCGCCGACATCGGGGTCAAGACCACCGAGGAGATCCTGGACCGCGTCCGGCAGGCGGTCTCCCGCGACGCCCTGCACGATTTCGACACTCTGGCCGGCCTGATCAAGGGCACCCTGCTCGAGATCCTCTCCCAGCCCGCCGCGGCGCCGGCGGGCCCGGCCAAGCCGGGGCCGGCCAAACCGATGCCGGTCGCCCCGCTGGACGGTCAGCCGCGGGTGGTGTTCATCGTGGGCGTCAACGGCGTGGGCAAGACCACCACCATCGGCAAGCTGGCGCACCGGCTCAGCCAAGCCGGCCGGAAGGTGGTCATCTGCGCCTCCGACACTTTCCGCGCCGCGGCCATCGAGCAGGTGGAGATCTGGGCCCAGCGCTCCGGCGCGTCGCTGATCAAGAAGAGCCAGGGCGCCGACCCCGCTGCGGTGCTGCACGATTCGCTGGACGTCGCCGCGCGGGACCGCGCCGACGTGGTCATCGTGGACACCGCCGGCCGGCTCCACACCAAAACCAACCTGATGAAGGAGTTGGAAAAGATGCACCGCCTGGCCGCCAAGCGGGTGCCGGGAGCCCCCCACGATGTCTACCTCATCATCGACGCCACCACCGGCCAAAACGGCCTGGTCCAGGCCCGCGAATTTCTCAAGACCACGGGCGTCACGGGACTCATCGTGACGAAGCTCGACGGCACCGCCAAGGGGGGGGTCGTCGTGGCGATCGCCCGCGAGCTCCGGCTGCCCATCCGCTACGTGGGCGTAGGCGAGAAAATGGAAGATCTCATCGACTTCAGTCCCGAGGACTTCGTCGAATCCCTCTTCGCTTCTTAGTCTCTTTCGTAATCATGATTTGTAATCGCAATCGTGCTCGTAATCGTCATCGAGGCTCGGGGCTCGATGCTCAGTAGCGTTTCACGGGCTTCGGAAACAGGTGCTGGGACCTGGGTGCTGGATCCCAGAACCCAGATCATAGTAACCATTCACCCGTTCACTCATTCACCGACTCACCGATTCACCGATTCCCTCTTCCTCCCACGCTTCGACGATTGCGCGCAGCTCCGCCACCGCCGCCACCGGCGCCGGCCCCACTGCCGTCTCTTCAGACAGGATGAAGCCGGTGGCGCCATGCATCAGGGCGTAGTGGAGCGCCGCCCGCTCCGCCCGGGTCACCGCCTGGCCTGCGGCGCCCGACGGCAGGAGACCGCCGGCCAGGAACATGCCCTTGCCCGCCGCGCGCGCCGCCTCGAGCAGCCGCCGCTCGATCCCCGGCAGCCGGGCCGGCGGCACCTGGGTGCCCAGATCGCCGCGGGCAA
>JAAYUB010000033.1 GCA_012517875.1 Acidobacteriota bacterium
CGTGTCCCTCTCCGCGGCAGCCGGAGAGCTGGACTTCATCTTCGACCAGGTCCGCGTCAAGGCCACCGGCGGATCCGCCACGTTCACCACCCGACTGTACACTTCTGGCGAGTTCCGCATCGAGTATGGAGCAATGCCCGAGACGACCGTCCTGGTGGGTTACACGGCCGGCGTGTTCGCCACCGGCGGGCAGGAAGCGGCGACCGATTTCACCGCCTACGCCGGCGGCACGGTGCCCAGCGGCCGCTCGCTGGCTATGTACCAGCTGGTCTCGGCCGACGCCCTGAGTGACACCGCCCTCACCTTCGCCCGACCCGCCGCGGATCCGTTCCCGGTCCGGAACCGGCTCATCTACCCGTGGCTCGCCCACAACGAATACTTCACGCTGGGCCTGGCGGTGGTGAGCAACTCACCCGACGCCTGCCGCCTGCGAATCACGGCCGTCGGCATGGACGGCCGGCCGCTGCCGGTGGTGCCGCCTTCCGAGAATCCCCGTTACGTCACGCTGGAGCCGTACGCCCAGTATGTCTCCCTGATCGGCCCGATGTTCGCCTTCGACGGCGGCACCGCCGACGGCTGGGTGCTGGTGGAGACTGACAACCCCGACCCGTACGGAATCCAGGGGTTCTTCCTCGCGCAGAGCTTCTTCGGGGGCATCCTCGATTCCATGGACGGTGCCGTGGCCTCGTCAGAGACGGGGACCACGCTCCTGTTCTCCAGGTACACCGGCGAGGTGAACGAGTTTACCGAGGTGACCGTCGTCAATCCCAATCCCGCCGATGCCGGCATCGCCCTATACATCTACTATGAGGACGGCACCGAGGAAACGGCGGACGCGCTCATCGACCCCAACGGCGCGGCAGTGTTCACCCTCACGGGATCCGGCAGCGCCTACGTCCTCGTGGATGCTACGGAGCCTGTCACGGGTTTCGCCATGAATTTCAACACCGCCGGTTCGCTGGCGGGGCAGCCGGCACGGTTCCTGTGGGAATCGCGGGGCGAGCAGGTCTCTCCGTTCTTCGTCTGGTCGCAGACCGACTACGCCTCCCGGCTGGACCTGGTCAATCCCAACGACGATGCCGCCACAGCCACCGTGGCGCTGTTCGACTCAGCCGGACAACCGGTGGGCAATGCCGTTCAGGTCCAGATGGGCGGATGGTTCAACACGCGACTGGACATCACGCCCGACGTCTTCGGTTTCAACAAGGCGGCCAGCGCTGACGGATGGGTCCGCGTGACCGCCGACCGCCCCCTGCTCGGGACCATGACGTTCGGCGATCCGGATTTCCAGTTTTCCCAAGCCAGTCTCCCCCTGCTCGGCCAGCCCACCCATTATACTATCCATTCCCACCTGGCCCAGGGGATGGCGGGCGGTGTCAATTATCTGACCGGATTGGCGATTCTCAGCCTGGACGGTGCCAATGACGTCACGGTGGATGTCTACAGCCCGACGGGCAGTCTGGACTACGGCATCGAAACGACCTTGGATGCAGGCGAACGGGGTCTCGGGCTGCTCAGCGAGTGGATGCCCCAGGGGCCGTGGCCGCGCACCAGCGGCTATCTGGCCGGCACCGCCGACCGCGGCATGTTCGCGTACGAGATCTTCAATACGGTCAACGAGGAGTTCTTCGCCGCCGTCCCCGCCCAGAAATTCTTCCCGGTCCAGGAAGAGGCCGACGACGCCGACAACGGCTGGCCCGACTACGCCGAGCCGATCGATGATTATCCCCTCGAGGTGCGCGGCCAGCTGAGTCCCGCCGATTCCGGCTACTTCCTCGTCGACCTCGGCGACGGGTTTATCGACGAGATCGAAGATCTGTTCGTGTTCACCGCTCCCCACGACGGCTGGTATCTGTTCGCCTTGTACCCAGACCACCGATACTGCGACGTGGATCTCTACGTATTCGATTCAGAGTGGGTGATCGTGGGCGATTCCGCCTACGGCGTGCCCGGGGTGGAATACGTGGAAATCGAACTCCAGGCCGGCGTCTACGCGGTGGGCGTCAGCCTGTTCGATCTGGGCTGGTTCACCTCGGGCGGGTATCACCTGGTTGTGGAGCCGGACGCGATCCCCTGACGGCCGACACCGGCCGCGCCGGGGGCCGGTGACGACGCCGACTCGGACAACCAGCCAGGTGGCGGATCACCGCTGGAGTGTTTCGAGGATTTCCAGAAAGCGCGCATGGAAGTCCCGACCGGTGGCAGCCATGGCCGCGGAGATCCCTTCCCAACCGGGGTTGGCGTTGACTTCCAGGACCCGCGGACCGTCGGCCCCTTCGATGATATCCACACCGGCCAGATCCAGCTCCAGCGCAGCGGCGGCGCCCCGGGCCAACTCCACGACACCGGCGGATGGCTCCACCGCCGTGATGGTCGCGCCCAGCGAATAATTGGTCCGGAAATCCTCCCCCACGGCCTCGCGCCGCATGGCGCCAACCACCTGCCCGAGCAGGACCACCACCCGCATATCCCAGGCCGGGCCCGCCGCGGGGGCGATGTATTCCTGAACCAGGAGGATTTCGTGCCGGTCCTTGGCCCAGCGCGACCGGAACACCGCCTCGAGCTCATCCACCCCCTGCACCAACGCCACGTCGCGTCCCTGGGAACCCATGTTGGGCTTGACGACACATGGCCCGCCGCCGAGCAGCCGGAAGGCCTCGGCCAAGCCGTCCTGCGTGCGCGCTACCAAGGTGGCAGGGATCGGCAGACCGGCGGTGTCCAGGAGCTGCAGCGCGGTGATCTTGCTTCGGGCCGCCTGGATGGCGGCGATGGGATTCAGAAAATCCACCCCCTCCGCTTCAAGCAGCTCCAGGATATAGCAGTCGCCGCGGGTCAGGGTGCGCAGGTTCAGTCGCGGGATGACCAACTCAGCCTCCAACAGTTCCCGTGCGCCCGGTCCCCAGAGCAAACGGCCGACGCGGCCGCCCACCCCGAGCCCCAGTTCCCCGTGCCGCACCAGGGTGCACGCGTGTCCCCGCGCATCGGCCCGTTGGCTGAATGCCACCATACACGGGAGAAATGCCTCCTCGCTCAAGGTCGTGCTCAGAATGGCCAGTCGCATGACGCCTCCTCAACGGTCACTTTCTGGGCGGATCCGGCGGCAGTTTCAACGGAAACTCGAAATAGACCATCTCCTCACGGGTGTCGGCGTTGTAAATTTCGGCGAGATACAGGTTGGCCCCATCGAAGACGCCCAAACCGGTTCCCAGCTTGAAGAACACCAGCCCGTGGGCCGTCTCGCCCGGTGCAATTGTGGGCGTGCCCAGTGCCTTATCCTTCATGGCCTGAATCAATTTCGCCTTCTTTCCCTGACCGGCCATCCGGATGATGTCCACGGGAGGGATGCCGGTGCTGGGCGGAGCCCCCACCTGGCCGTCCGGCTGGAGCAGCGCCATGGCGACACCTTCCCATGGCAGCGCCCGGATCATCCGGCCCTCCCGGTCCACCACTGCGATACCGGCCGCCGCGATGACCACCGGGTGGTCGGCGCCGTTGTGGACCGCCACCAGCACCGGGACAATGCCGAGCTGAACAAGCTCCTTGGAATCGAACAGCTCGCGGATCCGTTTCTCGCCCGCGTAAGGGATGGCGCCAATCGTCACCCCCTGCGACTCCAGCCAGGCTGGGCACGCCTGCGGCGCCGGCGCCGGAAATGGTTGCTTCTCCTCGGCCGGCACGGCGACCGCCAATGCGGCGATGACCGCCCAGCCGATCAGGTAACGCAGATACATGGTGCCTCCCACACGTGGCTCAGTGCCCGGTCTTGCCGGGTGACACTTCGCCCGCCTCTTTCTCGCGGCGCAGCAATCCGGCCGATACCGAATACTCGGGGATCATCTGGAACGCCTCGCTGAGAGTCACCCCGAGGTGAGCCTCCGCGCCCAGCAGGTCGAACAGGATGCGCTGGTCCTGCAGGGCCGGCCAGACCGGATAGCCGGGGCTGTACCGCACCACGCCCGCCCGCGGGAGGTCGAGTTCGGCCAGTATGGCGACCGTGGCCACCTCCGCCAGCTCGTCGGCCAGCTCGGCGGCGATCGTGGACAGGATGTAGCCCTGCAGATAATCGCCGCCGTCGAAGCTCTGGCGCACGGTCTCGCTGACCGTTCCGCCGAGTGACACCACGAGCAGCGGCAATACCGGTCTGCCGCCGGACCGGATCAGGCGCGCCCAGCAGGCCGGCGCCAGGCTCAGGGGCAGCCGGCGTCCGCCGTGGACAATCATCAATCTGCCGTCGCCGGCCTGTGCCAGCTCGAAGAAGCCGAGAGCGGCCATGGGCGCAACCATTGAGGAATGGCCGAGCTCCCGCAACAGCTTTTCACCCGTCCGCAGGAGATTCTCATAGAATCCCTTCTCCATCCGGGCTCCGGCCATGAGTTTGCGGCCGCACTGTTTTTCAAAATCGAAATCGCGGATCATCCGCGCGACGTCCACGCAAAAGACGCGCACGGCGGGGTCGAGTCGCGGCATAACCGGAACCGGCGCGACTTCAGCAGGCGGCGGCGCCGCCTGCGTTGCTATGGTTGCAGTTGACCGGCATTCTTCCACGAATCGTCTCTGGCGGTCGCGGCGCCGCGTCGGATCGGTCAGTTCCTCGGCCAGACGCAGCCCATGAAAGGCATCCCGGCCGTAGAACACACCGCCGGCATACACCTCACCGTCCAGCCGGCCCAACTCCCGGGCGTACGCATCGCTCACCGCGGCGCCACCCACCAGCACCGGCACATCCAGGCCGTCCCGGTGGAGCAGCTCCACCACCCGCCGCATCTCCCGCGACGTGGAGACCAGCAGGGCGGACAGCCCCACCATGTCGGCCAACCCCTCCCGGACAGCGGTGAGAATGCGCTCAGCGGCCACGTCGGTGCCCAGGTCGGCCACGTCGAACCCGTTGTGCGCCATGAGCATGCGCACGAGGTTCTTGCCGATATCGTGCACGTCACCCTTCACCGTGGCCAGGACGATCCGCCCACGCCCCGCCGCGTCCTGAAAGGGGAAATGCCGCTTCAGGTGTTTCAGTCCTTCCTGAGTGATGGCCGCCGATTCCAGCACATACGGCAGCGGCAAGCCCCGCGATTCCATCAGCCGGCCCACTTCCGCCATGGCCGGCAGGAAGACCGTCTCGATGAGCGTCTGAGGCGCCGTCTGGCGCGCGGCCTCCTCCAGCCGCGGCAGGAAGTCGTGCCGGTCCCGCCGGACGATCTGGCGGCGCAGCCGTTCCGGCAGGGTCAGCGCGTCCCCGTTGGCATCCGGAACCTTCTCGGTGAGGAGCGGCTCGTGGCCGATTTCCAGGACCCGTTGCAAGGCGTCCGGCCGCCGGTTCAACAGCAGGTCCTCGGCCAGATCCCAGCGGTCGGCGGGAATCTCGGTGCGGTGCATCAGCTCCATTGGATTGAAGATGGCGAAGTCAAGGCCGAGCGCGCCCGCATGGTGCAGCAACACGTTGTTCAGCACCGGCCGAAACGCCGCCGGCAAGCCGTACGACACGTTGCTGACGCCCATCACGGTGAAGCAGCCGGGCAGCTCCGCCTTGAAGAGCCGTAGGGTCTCCAGAGCCTGCCGCCCGTTGTCGCGGTCCTCGGGCTGGCCGGTCCCCAGCGTCAGGATCAGCGGATCGAGGATCAGGTCCTGGTGGGACAGCCCCGCCGCCTCCGCCAGCTCGCACAGCCGCCGGGCGTTCTGCAGCCGTTCCTCCGGCTGACGGGGCAACCCTTCACCCGCCATGGGCAGGCAGACCACCATCATGCCGTGGCGGCGGGCCAGGGCCAGGATCTCGCGGCACTTCTCGATGTCTTCGAGATTGCACGAATTGAGCACCCCACGCCCCTGCATCCGTCGGCACGCCTCACGCATGGCGTCGAGGTCGGTGCTGTCCACCATCAGCGGCCGGGGGGCATTGAGACTCACCTGCGGGATCACCTGCCGGATCAGCTCCATCTGCCGCTGGACGTCGCGGGTGGCCAGGTTCAGGTCCAGCACCCGCGCGCCGCGCTCCACCTGCATCCGGGCCAGTTGCACGACCGTTTCCATGTCGTTGGCGTCCACGGCGTTCCGGAACTTCCGGCTGCCGTGGTAGTTGAGCCGCTCGCCCACCAGGATGGGGCGCGGCGTGGTGGCCAGCACCATCGCCTCGAACAGGCCGGTAAGCGCCGGCACCCGCTCCCGCGGTGGTTCCGGCATCAGCGGCGCGGCGGTCATCTCCGCGCGGAGGGCACGGATGCAGTCGGGGTCCGTACCGCAGCAGCCGCCCAGCGAGCGGAATCCCAGCCCGCGGAACGCGGCGGTTTTACGGGCAAACTCCTCCGCCGGCAGATCGAACACCGGTCGTCCACCGACGTTGCGAGGCAGCCCCCGGTTGGGCATCGCCAGCAACGGCGCCGCCACCTGCCGGTGCAGCTCGCCGGCCAGACGGTACATCTCGTCCGGTCCCATGGAACAGTTCAGTCCGATCATGTCCACGCCGAGATGGTCGGCCACCAGGGCGGCGGCCGCCAGTTGCGTCCCCAGGAGCAGGTTGCCCAACGCGTCGGTGGAAAAGCTGACCACGAGCAGGGCGTCACGGCCGGCCTGCGCCATGGCGTCACGGCTGGCCAGGATGCCGGCCCGCGTTTCCATCATGTCGTTGCAGGTCTCCAGCAACAGCAGGTCCACACCGCCCGCCAGCAGCGCCGCCGCCTGAACGTGGAAATTCCGGTAGAAATCCTGAAAGTCGGTCCGCCGCTCGATGGAGAGCAGCCCCGTCGGCCCCATGGATCCCGCCACCAGCGCGCCCGGGAAGGCTGCCGCGACTTCGCCCGCCAGCTTCGCCGCTGCCAGATTGACAGCCCGCGCCTGAGACTCCAGGTTGTGCAGGCCGAGCTTATGCGGGGTGCCGCCGAAGGTGCACGTGGTGACGACATCGGCGCCGGCCGCCAGGTAATCGCGGTGGATCTCCCGGATCGCCTCGGGTGCCTCCAGCACCAGCCGCTCCGGGCAGTCAAAGGCGGGCAGCCGCCCGCGGCGGGCGTCGAGCAGGGTGCCCATGGCCCCGTCGAAGAGAAGCCCTTCGGCCCGCAGGGTGGTGAGCAGCTCGGTGCGTGGTCGCCTCATTGCCGGACCTCCGCGACCAAATCACCGAGGACCTGATACCGGCCCAACGGGATGGAAAACTGGACGCCGCGCACTTCCGCGACGGCCATCAGTCGGCGTACGATATCTGCAGTCATGGCCAGGCCGGCCTTCTGCTGGTCGGCCGGATCCGGATACCGGCCCAGTTCCTCCAGAATCCGCCGCGGTACATGTATCCCCGGGATTTCCGAGCTGATGAACTCCGCGTTGCGCAACGAAACCAGCGGCCAGACGCCGGCCAGCACCGGCAGTCCGAATTCGGCCGCGTGCGCCATGAACGCCAGGAACGGCTCCACGTCAAACACCGGCTGGGTGATGATGAAATCGGCGCCGGCCAGAACCTTCCAGCGCAGGCGCGCCAACTCCCGATCCAGCGGGTCGGCGAACGGGTTGGCTCCAACGCCGATGAAAAAGTCGGTAGCTTCATCCAGGGCGTTGCCGCCCACGTCCCGGCCCTCGTTGAGGCTGTGCACCAGATTGACCAGGCCGATCGCGTCCAGGTCGAAGACGCCGGTGGCCCGCGGCAGGTCGCCCACCACCGGCGGGTCGCCGGTGATCAGCAGCAGGTTGCGGATGCCCAGCGCCCAGGCGCCCAGCAGATCGGCCTGGATGCCCAGGATATTCCGGTCGCGGCAGGCGTAATGCAGGATCGCCTCGACGCCCACCTGCTGCTGGATCAACACCGACAGGGCCAGCGGCGACATCCGGGCCGTGGCGCGGGGACCGTCGGGGATGTTGATGGCGTCGACGCCCATCTCCTGAAGCGCCCGGGCGCGTCCCTGAGCTTTCCCGCTCCCCGCCCCCTTGCCCGGTACCAGTTCGGCCAGACTGACCCGCCGGCCGGCGGCCAGCTGCTGAGACAGGCGCGACGGCGCCCGGCCCTCCGCCTTCTGCGGCGCTGCGGGCGGTTCGGCCGCGGTCCCGACGGAACCGGCGTCGCCGCGGTTCCGCACCACCTGTGTCCACTTGCGTCGGGCGCGCTCGGCCCGCACGCTCTCGCACAGAGCCCGGATATGGTCGGGCGTGGTGCCGCAGCAGCCGCCCAGAAGGGTCACGCCCAGGTCGAGAAAGCGCGGCGCCGCGCGCCGGAAATCGTCGGGCGTCGAGACATAGAAGGTCCGGCCGTCGAGCTGCCGGGGCCGCCCCGCGTTGGGCATCACCAGGAAGGGACGATCCACCAGGGTGCGGGCACGCTCCACCAGGTTGAGCATGGCGTACGGTCCGACGATGCAGTTCAGGCCCACGCCATCCACCTGGTCCAGCGGCAGCTCGGCGAGACAGCGCTCCAGCGGCGTCTGGTACCGGGTCAGGCCGTTGTCGCCCACGGCGAACGACACCAGCAGGGGCAGATCAGTGAGGTGCCGGACGGCCCGCACCGCCGCCGCCGCCTCCGCCGGCTGGCTCATGGTTTCCAGTATCAGCAGATCGACGCCCGCCTCAACCAAACAGCGGACCTGTCGCTGATAGAACGCTTCCACTTCGTCGACGCCCAGTTTGCCCAGGGGCTCGATGAGCGCGCCCAGCGGCCCCAGAGAACCGGCCACGTAACCCTGGCGCCCGGCGGCCTCGCGGGCCAGGCGGACGCCCGCGGCGTTGATCTCCTCGAGACGGTCATCCAGGCCGAAGCGCTGCAGCCGGACGGCGCCGGCGCCGAACGTGTTCGTCATGAGCATTTCGGCCCCGGCGGCCATGTACTCCCGATGCACGCCCAGCACGAGGGCCGGCTGGCTCAGGTTGAGGGCCTCGATGCAGGAGTCCATGGGCACGCCCTGCTGAAAGAGATAGGTGCCCATCGCACCGTCCATGAAGGCGAGGTGCTCCTTCTGGAGGAAGCGGAGGAAGTTGTCAGCGGGCATCGGCGTACTCCTTGCGAACAGCTCCGGCGCCGGGGCGCGGCTCAGGCGGTCGGGTCACCGTCCGCCGCCTTCCGGTGGGGATTCAGAAATTTGTGGTACAGCAGCAACCCGGCGACCGTGGCGGCGCCGATCCCGGCGAAAATGAGCCATAGCAGCCGCGGCTGGTTCATACGGTCGACAAACCGGACATAGAGGTTGGCGCCCAGCACGCCGGCGATGCTGGACCCGATCACACCGTACAGCGATAGGTAGCCC
>JAAYUB010000034.1 GCA_012517875.1 Acidobacteriota bacterium
CGGCAGCACGGCCGGTCGACCGGGCGGTGATCACCACCTCCTCCCCCGTGCCGCCGCCGGACGACGCATCCTCGCGCCCGGGCGCCTGGCCTACCCGGTCGAATCCCAGGTAGGGATTGTGGATGTAATCGACGGCGAACGGCTGGGGCATGGTCAGCGTCCGCGAGACGCTGTAGGCGGGATCCAGCGCCCACTGGCCGGTGGCCAGCATCTTTTTCCTGCGGGTCATGTCGTCGTGCCAGCCCCAGAACGGCTTGGCCATGTTGGCGCCCATCTCCCGTCCCAAAAACGCCCCGGGGATCTGCCGCCCGGCGATACCCGGCCGCTCGCCGTACGGTTGGTAGGTGAAGTATGCAGCGAACATTCGGCCGGACTGGTTGGTCCTCGCCCACCACTGGTCGCGGATGGACAGCAGGTCGTAGCCCACTTGGCGGTCGTTGGGATGCTTCGCCCGCTCCGCTTTCCCCTTGTACCGATAGGTCACGCCGGTGCCGGAGACGAACCGGTCCGCGGCGAGCTCATAACGGGCCCGGGTATCGCCGACACCGTAGATTCCGTGGCCGCCTGATTCCACATAGACGGCCGGGCGCTGGTCGGCGCTGAACTGCACCTCGCCGTCGATGTTGTGCACGCCGGTTCCGACCTGGCGGTCGGCGCGGTAGGAGTAAACGTTGTTGTGCGCCAGCGTCTCCATGGCCTGGAGGCGGCCCCAGCGGCTGCCATCCTTGGCGACTGTCAGGATCAACCCCTCGTTGTCGTTCTCGTGGCAGGTTCCGGCGACACACTTATCCGAGTAGTCGCGGGGATGGAACAGGTTGTAGATGAGGAACCAGTGGGTCTCGGTCTCCATGACCGCGTAATACACGTACGCTTGGGAGGAACCGGTGTCGGCGTTGGCCCAGTTGTCGTCGCCGTTCCAGTTCTTGTCGAAATCGAAACGGGTCAGATAGTCGGCCTTTGGATGGAACCAGGTCTCCTGGGCGATGAACGGCGCGTAATGCTCAGCCAGGGGACGATACGGATCGGTTGAAGCGTTCTCGGCGGCGAAGCTGGCGGTCTCGGGCGTGCGGCGGGACGGCGCGTCCCCGGCAATCCGAATGGTGAGAGAGGCCCGCTTGCCCTCCAGCGTGGCGGTGACGGTCACATCGCCGGTGCGTTGGCCGGCAGTGAACAGGACGCAGTCCTGAATAATGGTGGCATCGGTCACCCGGTCGAAGATCAGGTCCACCAGGCTGGCGTTGTCGGAGGCGTGGAACGGCTCGTCGTCCGTGCCCTGGAAACGGAACGGCCTGGACAACCAGGCGCCGGTAGCGGGCGACAGGCTGTACGCCGCATCCGAGCGGCGGATCCGAACCCGCTGCGGCTGACCCGCCCGGTCGGTGACCTCCCCGTAGGCCTTCATCTGAATGACGATGGATTCCGTCGGCCGGACTCGCAGCTCCTGCGGCACCGTCCGCAGGGTGATCTCGCTGACGGCCACCTTGGCCGTCAATCCGGAAACGCCGACCCAGCAGAACAGCATCACCAAGCCCGCCGCACGTTTCATGACGCATCGCTCCTTGTACAAGATGCAGCCGACTGCAGCGCCCGTGCGGCCCTGTCGCCGGCTCTCTGTTTTATTGATTCATCCGGGCCCGCACAGTTTCCCACAGCGGGTGCGCGCCGAATGCCGCCGCAATGTCCTCGAACACCCGGGCATGGACCGCAGGATCGTCGCCTGTCCCCGCCACGGCGACCAGACCGCGCTCCTTGCGAAACCAGGTCATCTGCCGCTTGGCATACCGGCGGGTGTCCACTTCAATCCGGCGGGCCATTTCCAGCCAGGTCAGCCGCCCGGCCAGGTGTTCCATCACCTGGCGGTAGCCGATGGCCTCCAATCCCTTGGCGTCGGGCGCGACGCCGCGCGCCAGCAAGCCCCGCACCTCGTCCACCAGGCCGCCAGCGAGCATGTCCGCCACCCGGCGGGCGATCCGGTCGTGCAGCTCCGGCCGCGGCACGTTCAGACAGTACATGCGCGGCATGAACCCGGTCAGTGGGCGTTCGGACGTGCCGAAGTGCTCGGTGAACGGCCGGCCCGTCGCGTGCGCCACTTCCAGCGCCCGGCAGATGCGCTGAAAATCGCGCGGGGCGATCCGGCGGGCCGCTTCCGGATCCCGCCGGCCCAGGATGCGGTGCAGCACCTCCGGGCCCCGCCGCTCCCGGATTCGGTTCAGGCGGTCCCGCAGCGCCTCGTCTCGGCCCGGAGCTTCGAAAATCCCATAGAGCACCGTGCGCAGATAGAAGCCGGTCCCGCCGGCCAAGATGGGCCAGTTCCGGCGGGCCCGGATCCCCTCGAGAGCCTGCCGGGCGAGATCCTGGAACTGGCCGGCGGAAAACCGCTGGGACACCTCCACCACATCGAGCAGGTGGTGAGGGATCTCGGCCCGAATTTCCGGGCTCACCTTGGCGGTGCCCACATCCAGACCGCGATACACCTGCATGGCGTCGCAATTCACGATTTCGCCGCCCAGCCTCCGGGCGAGACACGCGGCCAGCGCGCTCTTGCCGGAGCCCGTGGGGCCGACGATGCCGATGAGCGGGTATTCAGTTGCCGGATTCATGACCATTCCCGTCAGTCCCTGAGCACAATCCAAGCCAGCAGCGCTGCAGCCAGCAGCCACAGCCCCCAGAGCTGCGTCCGCGAGATCCGGCCACAGATTGCGCCGAGGCACTGCAGCGGCTGAATCCGGTTCCACATAATCTCGATTGTAACGTGTCCGCATCCGGTCGCCAAGAGATTCATGGTAACCAGCCCCCGCACTCCACCCCAATATTGACTTTCCGTTCGGCCCCGTTTATGATGCGGTTTCAAATTTTAAACCTTTGCTGAAAACCAGGTGGGACGATGAAAATCCACGAGTACCAGGCCAAGGAAATCCTCAAGGGCTACGGCGTCCCCGTCCCCCGGGGCCGCATGACCACCCAGGCCGCGGAGGTTTACGACCTGGCCAAGGAGATGGGCGGAACCGTGGTGGTTAAGGCGCAGATCCACGCCGGCGGTCGCGGCAAGGCCGGCGGCGTCAAGCTGGCCCGCTCGCCCCGCGAGGCGCAGGACATCGCGACGCGGCTGCTCGGCTCGCGCCTGTTCACCCACCAGACCGGACCGGAGGGCAAGCAGGTGCAAAAGCTCCTCATCGAGGAGGGGCTCAACATCAAGAAAGAATACTACCTCGGCATCGTGGTGGATCGCAGCCGCCGGCAGCCCGTGTTCATGGCCAGCGCCGAGGGCGGCGTGGAGATCGAGGAAGTGGCGGCGCGCAATCCCGCGGCGATTCTCAAAGAACACATCGACCCGCAGATCGGCCTCTCCCCCTTCCAGTCCCGCAAGCTGGCGTTCGGTCTGGGCCTGCCGCCGGCGCTCGTGGGCCAGGCGGTCAAGGTCTTCGCGGCGCTGTATGACGCGTTCGTCGCCACCGACGCCTCCATGGTGGAGATCAACCCGTTCATCGAAACCGCCGAGGGGAACCTGATCGCTTTGGACGCCAAGGTCAATTTCGACGACAACGCGATGTACCGGCATCCCGAGTTCAGGCTCCTGCGCGACTACTCCGAGGAGGATCCCCTGGAAATCGAGGCCTCCCGATTCGGCCTGAACTACATCAAGCTGGACGGGAACATCGGCTGCATGGTCAACGGCGCGGGCCTGGCCATGGCCACCATGGACATCATCAAACTGGCCGGTGGCAATCCCGCCAACTTCCTCGACGTGGGCGGCGGTGCCAGCGAGGAATCCGTGACCAGCGCGTTCCGCATCATCCTCTCCGACCCGCACGTGCAGGCGATCCTGGTGAACATCTTCGGCGGGATCGTGCGCTGCGACATCATCGCCCGGGGCATCATCAACGCCGCCAAGGCCGTCGGCGTCAAGGTGCCCATCGTGGTCCGGCTGGAAGGCACCAACGTGGATGAGGGCCGGCGCCTCCTGCAGGAATCCGGGTTGAACATCGCCCTGGCCGACGGCATGAAGGACGCCGCCGAGAAGGTCGTCGCCAAGGCCCGAGCGTAAGTGTCAAGGAGGCAAGCGTGGCAATCCTGATCGACCAGAACACCCGCGTTGTGGTGCAGGGCCTCACGGGCCGCGAGGGCACCTACCACGCCCTGCAGTGCCGCCAGTACGGCACCCAGGTGGTGGCCGGCGTCACGCCGGGCAAGGGCGGCACTATCCACGAGGGCATCCCGGTGTTCCACACCGTCGCCGAGGCGGTGCGTGAGACCGGCGCCAACGCGTCGCTGATCTTCGTGCCGCCGCCCTTCGCCGCCGACGCCATCCTGGAGGCGGCGGACGCCGGGGTCGCCCTGGTGGTCTGCATCACCGAAGGCATCCCCACCCTGGAGATGATCCGGGTGGCCGCCTACCTCAAGGGCCGGCCGGTCCGGCTGGTGGGGCCCAACTGTCCCGGTGTCATCTCGCCCGGCAAGTGCAAGATGGGCATCATGCCCGCCCGCATCCACAAGGAGGGGTCGGTGGGCGTGATCAGTCGCAGCGGCACGCTGACCTACGAGGCCGTGGGCCAGCTCACCCGGTGCGAGATCGGCCAGTCCACCTGCATCGGCATCGGCGGCGACCCGGTGCCGGGAACCACCTTCGTCGACGCGCTCGCCCTCTTCGAGCAGGACCCGGAAACCCGGGCCGTGGTCATGATCTGCGAGATCGGCGGCTCGGCCGAGGAGGAGGCGGTGGCGTGGATGCAGCAGCACTTCACCAAGCCGGTGGTGAGTTTCATCGCCGGCCAGACCGCCCCGCCGGGCCGGCGGATGGGCCATGCCGGCGCCATCATCGCCGGCGGCAAGGGCACGGCGGCTGAGAAGATGGCCGCTCTCCGCGCGGCCGGCATTACCGTAGTGGAAAGCCCGGCCGAGATCGGCGCGGCCATGAAAAAGATCCTGCGTGGTTAAGGAAGGAACCGCACATGTCCGAAACGAATGTCAAGAAACCGCACGTGATTGTCATCATTCCCGAAAATTGCAAGGGCTGCGGCATCTGCGTCGAGTTTTGCCCCACCCGCACCCTCGGATTGAAACGAGGCAAGGCGGTGGTGGTCAATCCCGACAGCTGCACCGGCTGCCAGCTGTGCGACCTGCGTTGCCCCGACTTCGCCATCATGGTGGACAACGAGTTCGCCGAAAAGTTCATTAAACAACCCATTCAACCCCAGGTTCAGGAAGATGAAAATTAAAGAAGTCCGTTTCGTTTCCGGCAACGAGGCTTGCGCCTTGGGCGCCATCGCCGCCGGCTGCAAATTCTTCGGCGGCTACCCCATCTCGCCCTCTTCGGAGATCGCCGAGTTCTTGGCGGAGCTCCTGCCGGCCAACGATGGCCGGTTCATCCAGATGGAGGACGAGATCTCCGCCATGGGCTCCGTCATCGGCGCGTCGCTTGCCGGCGCCAAGGCCATGACCGCCACCAGCGGCCCCGGCTTCTCGCTCAAGCAGGAGAACCTCGGGTTCGCCTGCATGGCCGAGGTGCCGTGCGTGATCGTGAACGTCATGCGCGGCGGCCCGTCTACCGGCGCCCCCACTTCGCCGGCCCAGGCTGACATCCTCCAGGCCCGGTGGGGCACCCACGGCGACCACCCCATCATCGTCACCTGCCCCACCACGGTGCAGGAGATCTTCCTGGAGATCATCCGGGCCTTCAACCTGGCCGAGCGGTTCCGCAACCCGGTGGTTTACCTGCTCGACGAGATCAACGGGCACATGCGCGAGAAGATCGAGATCCCGGAGCCCGCCGAGCTGGAGCTGATCCGCCGGCCGGCGCCGCCGCAGGCCGAAAACTGGGGGTTCCCGTACCGGCGCAACGCCGAGGGCGTGCCGCTGATGCCCGACTTCGGCACCGGCAGCCGCTGCCATGTCACCGGCCTCGACCATGGCGAAACCGGCTTCCCCACCGGCAACGCCGAGGTTCGCCAGGCGCTGCACCACGCGCTGATGGCCAAGATCGACAAGAACGCGGCGTCGATTTATAAGAGCGATCTGTTCATGGTCGAGGACGCCGAGACGCTGATCATCGCCTTCGGCTCCACCGCCCGCTCCGCCCGGCGTGCCGTGGAGCTGATGCGGAAGGAAGGCCGCAAGGTGGGGCTCTTCCGGCCCATCACCCTGTACCCGATCCCCGAGGCCGACATCCTCAAGGCTGCTCAGGGCAAGCTGAAGATCGTGGTGCCCGAGATGAATCTGGGGCAGTACGTGCTGGAGATCCGTCGGATCCTCGGTCGCGACATCCCCATCGTTCAGGTCAACCGGACCGACGGCGAGCCCATCACGCCCGACCAGATCATGGCCGCGGTTTAAAGCGAGGAGCGCATCATGTCACCCAAAAGCGTCGATTACGCCAATCTTCTGCGCACCCAGTACATTCCCCATATCTGGTGCCCTGGCTGCGGCCACGGCATCATCCTCAAGGCGGTCCTCCGCGCCGTGGAGCGGCTGGGTCTGGACAAGAACAAGATCGCGTTCGTCTCCGGCATCGGCTGCTCCTCCCGCGCGGTGGGCTACGTGGATTTCAACACCCTGCACACCACCCACGGACGGGCGCTGGCCTTCGCCACAGGCGTCAAGATCGCCCGGCCGGACCTCCATGTGATCGTGGTCAGCGGCGACGGCGATGCCCTGGCGATCGGCGGCAACCACTTCATCCACGCCTGCCGCCGCAACATCGATATGACTCTGATCGTGTTCAACAACTACATCTACGGCATGACCGGCGGGCAGTATTCCCCCACGACGCCCGAAGGCTCGTTCGCCAGCACGGCGCCGTTCGGATCGGTGGAACCGCCCTTCGATGTCTGCAATCTGGCCATCGCCGCCGGCGCCACCTATGTCGCCCGCGGCACGGCCTACAGCACGGCCCAGTTGGACAAGTACGTCGAAAAAGGCATCCAGAATCCCGGGTTCTCGGTGATCGAGGCTCTGAGCCAGTGCCCCACCTATTACGGACGCAAGAACAAACTGCGCACTCCGGTGGACAATCTCAAGTGGCAGAAGGACGTGGTGGTCTCCGCCGCCAAGGCCAAGGACATGACCCCCGACCAGCTGGCGGGCAAGATCCAGGTCGGCGAACTGCATCACGGCACCCGGCCGGAGTTCACCCGGACCTATCAAACCATCATCCAACGCGCGAAGGACGCCGCTTTGGCGGAATAACGCAGGGGAGGCAATCGTGGTCGAACGTTTTGAAATCAGACTCTCCGGATCCGGCGGTCAAGGCCTGGTCCTGGCCGGCGTCATCCTGGCCGAAGCGGCCGCCATCCACGACAACATGTACGCGGTGCAGTCGCAATCCTACGGCCCGGAGGCCCGCGGCGGGGCCAGCAAGTCCGAGGTGATCATCGGCAGCGAGCCCATCAGCTATCCCAAGGCGACCAGCCCGGACCTGCTGGTGGCACTTAATCAGGAGTCGTTCAACAAGTACGCGCCCAGCGTCCAGGCCGGCGGCCTGGTCGTCGTCGACTCCGAGTATGTCGTCGATGAATTGAAAGGCAATTACCGGCTGATCGGCCTGCCCATGACCGAACTGGCCCGCACCCAGATCGGCCGGGAAATGGTGGTCAACATTCTCTGCCTGGGCGTGATCCAGGAGCTGACCGGCACCGTGTCCCGCGAGGCTCTGGAGCGGGCGGTGATGCACCGGGTGCCCCGCGGCACCGAGAACATCAACATGAAGGCGTTTGCCCTCGGCATCGAGACCGCCCGCAAGTACAAGCAGGAACATCCCAATGGTTGAGCGCACGCTCTGCATCGTCAAACCCGACGCCTTCAGGGCCCGCGCCGCCGGCGCCATCCTGTCGCGGATCCTGGCGGCCGGTCTGGATGTCGTGGCCGCACGCGTCATCCACCTGACGCGATCCCAGGCGGAGGGCTTCTATCATGTGCACCGGGAGCGGCCGTTCTTCCCTACGCTGGTCCAGTTCATGACCGAGGGGCCGGTGATGGTGCTGGTACTGCAGGGCGACAACGCCATCCAGCGCTGGCGCGAGCTGATGGGGCCCACCAACCCGGCCCAGGCCGCGCCGGGCACGATCCGCAAGGATCACGGCACCAACATCGAGCGGAACGCCGTGCACGGCTCGGACGCTCCCGCCACCGCGGCGTTTGAAACCCATTATTTTTTCAGCGACCTGGAGCAAATCCACTCGGACATCGGCTGACGGGGCTTCCCGTGGGAATCAAGGAACTCTGGCAGCGCTACCAGCAGGGCCAGGTTCAGCGCCGGCTGAACCGGCTATCCCGTCGCCTGCGGGAGAAGTACTCCCAGGGCTATGAACGCATCGCCGCCGCCGAGGAGCTTGACGCCATCCCGGGTGACGAGGCCATTTTCCTTCTACTGGGCCGGTTCGACGTGCTGGTGCCCAAGATCAGCGAGGACGAGGAAGAGCGTCGGTATGTCTGCGACCTGATCCGGGCAAAAGGCGCGACGGCCGTCCCGGCGATTCTCCGGTACATCCGGGAGAAGGAGAATCTGACCTACCCGTTGCGGCTGCTGGCTGAAATCGTCGGCCGGGACGAGGCGCGCCGGATGATCCTCGACATCCTGACCAACGAGTTCTCACCTGAGTACGACCGGGCGCCCCACAAGAAGATGGCCATCATCCAGGCGCTGGTCGAAGACCGCGGCGAGGCGGTCGTCACTGCCCTGATGCCGTTCCTCCGCGATCCCAACGATGACGTGGTGATCAGCGCCGCGGAAGTGCTGGCGGCGCAGCCGGGAGCCGAGGAGGTGGTGCGGAGCGTCTTCCTCGACCTGCTGACCGAGGAAGAAGAAAAGCCCCGGATCAAGCGGAAGATCGCCGAGCTGCTCAAGGATCACCGCTGGAAGGTGACCGGATATCGCCGGAAGGTCGAGGACAGCCTCCCCGAAAGCTTCTACCTGGACAAAAAAGGATTCGTGAAGCAGCTCGGGGAATCGTGACGAAACCGACGTGCGTTGCACCCGATTCCTGACCAATGCCCGCCCCGACCGTGCCGGCGGGCTCGCTCGCGCCGAGAAGCCATTGCCCGGAGGAAGTGCGGCATGAAAACACTGCTGACTGTCTGCCTGATCACTCTGGCGGCCCTGGCCGTCGTGTTGACCCTGGCGTGCGGCTCTGGCCCGGAAACGCCGGCGGCCGGCACCGACAAGCTGTCCATCCTCTCGCCCCACACCACCGATATCCGCGACAACATGCTCCCCCTGTTCCGGGATTGGTACCGCCGCAAAACCGGTCGGTCGATCAACGTGGAGTGGATCAACCAGGGCGGCAGCTCCGACAACCTGCGATTCATTCGCTCCGAGTTCGCCCGCACGCCGCAGGGCATTCACGTCGACCTGTTCTGGGGAGGTGGCATCTCCCCCCATCTCACCCTGAAAAAGGAAGGTCTGCTGCAGCGCACCGAGCTGGATCCCGCGGTCGTGAACGCCATCCCCAAAGAGGTGAGCGGCATCCCGATCTATGATTCCGAACTGCAGTGGTACGGATCCTGCCTGTCCACATTCGGCATACTCAGCCACGAAATGGTGCGGCAGTATCAGAAATTCCCCGAGATCCGGACATGGGAGGACCTCACCGACCCGGCGGTCAAAGGGTGGATCAGCGTGGCTGATCCGCGCCACAGCGGCGTGGGCCACGTGGCCTTCGACATCATCCTGCAGGCGTACGGCTGGGAGAAGGGCTGGCAGGTCTTGAACCTGCTGTCGGCCAACGTGAAGAAATTCAAGATCTCGTCGAAGGATGTGGTCAAGGATCTGGTCTCCGGGGACGCCGCCTACACCCTGGTCGTGGATTACTACGCCTGGCGGGAAGTCGAGGACCTGGGCGCCGACAAGGTCAAGTTTGTCGTGCCGGACGGCCTGTCCATCGTGAACCCCGACTGCTTCTCCCTGCTCAAGGGCGCCGACAATGCCGCGGCGGCCAAGTTGTTCATGGAATATGTCCTGTCGCCGGAGGGCCAGCAGGTCTGGATGCTACGCAAGGGCGTTCCCGGTGGACCGCCCCAGTCCAGCCTGTACCGCTTGAGCCTCCTGCCGCCCGTGTACGACGCGGTCAAGGGGCGGACGCTCATCACCGAAAATCCCTTTCAATCCGCCGCATTCATCAACTACGATCTGGGCCTGGGCGAACGGCTCTGGGACGTGCAGAACGACCTCATGGGTACATTCCTGGTGGATGCGCACGACTCGCTCGTGTCCGGCTGGGAAGCGGTGATCCGGGGCGGCCGCAAGCCCGCCGCAGTCGCCGCCCTCTGCCGGATGCCCGTCGACCAGACCGAAGTCGAGGCGCTGGCCCTGCGCTGGGATGACGAGAAACTGCGCAACGAGAAGATCAACGCCTGGCTGCAGTTCGCCCGGCAGCGATCCCAGGAAGCAATCCGGCTGTCCAGATGAAAATCGAGATCCGGAGAGTCACCAAGCAGTTCGCCGCCACACCGGTCCTCCGGGAGCTGGATCTGTCCGTCGCTGAGCGCGAATTTTTCTTTATCCTTGGCCCCTCGGGTTGCGGCAAGACCACCCTGCTCCGCATCATCGCCGGGTTCGAGCCGCCCACGCAGGGCGACGTGCTGTTCGACGGCGAATCGGTGCTCGACCTGCCGCCCAACCGCCGCCGCATCGGCATGGTGTTCCAGAATTACGCTCTCTGGCCCCATCTGACGGTGCGCAGCAACGTGGAGTTCGGCCTGGACATCCAGAAGCTCCCCCGTTCTGAGATCGCCGAACGCGTGGCCGAAGTGCTGGAGATGGTGCAGATGACCGGTTACGAAGACCGGCTCCCCAACCAGCTCTCGGGCGGCCAGCAGCAGCGCATCGCCCTCGCCCGCGCCATCGTGACCCGTCCCGGTCTGCTCCTGCTCGACGAGCCGCTCAGCAACCTCGACGCCCGGCTGCGGCTCGAGATGCGCGACGAGCTGTTGCGGGTCCAGAAGGCCACGGGCATCACCACGATCTACGTCACCCACGACCAGAAAGAAGCGCTGTCCATGGCGGATCGGATGATCATCCTCGAGAACGGCCGGATCGTCCAGCAGGGCAGCCCGCTCGAGGTGTATCGGATGCCGCGGACGGTGTTTGTCGCCGGCTTCATGGGCGAAACCAACTTCGTACCCGGCACGGTGGGGAGCCTGCACACCGACTGGGTGTCCGTCCTCACGCCGCTCGGACCTGTGGCCGGCCCCATCCGTCACGCGGCGCTGCAGAAGGGACAGCGGGTGCTGGTGTCGATGCGGCCGGAATCGATCCGGCTTGAGGGGGAGAGTCACGAGCCGGTGGGCGCCCGGTTCGCCGGCCGGGTGGAGAAAACCGTGTTCATGGGGGAGGTGGAGCATTTTTGGCTTCGCGCCGGCGAGCTGTCCCTCAAGATGATGCTGAGCAATCCGAAGCCCGGCCTGGAGCGTCCGGGAACCCAACTGGGGCTGATGGTGGATTTCGACGACATCACCATCCTCGCCCATGATGAGTCGCCCGTATGACCGGCTCTGCCGCGACACGGATGAGGCCCGTTGATTGGGGCTTGGCCGCCGCCGCGGTCCTCTTTATGTTCACGTTCATGATCTACCCCCTGTCGTACGTGTTTGTGAAGGCGTTCTTTTTCGGAGGCCGTTTTGATTTCGGCTTCTTCGGCCTGCTGTTTCAAAACACGCTGCTCCGCGAATCCATCGTTAACAGCCTGCTGATCGGCACTCTGACCACCGCCGGCACCACTGTCCTGGCGCTGCCGCTGGTCTACACATTCGCCCACTACCGGTTTCGCGGCAAAGGATTCCTGCAGGCGCTGGTGTTGGTCCCCATGATCCTGCCGCCGTTCGTGGGCGCCATCGGCATGAAACAGCTGTTCGCGCGGTTCGGGGCGGTCAACCTCCTGCTCATGCAGCTCGGGGTGATCCAGCAGCCCATCGACTGGTTCGGGGACGGCGGGTTCATGGGGGTGATTTTCCTTGAAACCATGAATTTCTATCCCATCATGTTCCTGAACCTCTCCGCCGCCATGGCGAACGTGGACCCGTCGCTGGAAGAGGTGGCGCTGAGCACCGGCGCATCCCGCTGGGCGGTCCTCCGCCGCATCACTCTGCCCCTCATGCTGCCCGGATTTTTCGCCGGGGCGGCCATCGTCTTCATCTGGTCGTTCACCGACCTGGGCACCCCGCTCATCTTCGATTTTCAGAAGACCATCTCCGTGCAGATTTTTTCCATGGTCACCGACATCAACGAAAACCCCATGGGCTACGCCCTGGTGGTGCTCGTGATCGTCCTGACGGCGACCTTTTTCCTGGTCTCCAAGCGGCTCATCGGCGGCCGCCGCTACGAGATGCTGGCCCGCGGCCACGTCACCGGTCGCGAGAAGCCCGCATCGTCCGCTGTCGCCGGGTTGATCCTCGTGCTGACGGTGGGGCTGGTCCTGGTCGCGCTGCTGCCCCACGCCGGCGTGCTGCTCATGTCGGTGGCGGAACAGTGGTTCGGCACCGTGCTGCCGGTGCGTTTCACCCTGGCCCATTATCAGAGCGTCTTCACCCAGCCGCTCACTTCAGTGTCCATTCAGAACAGCCTCTTCTACAGCATCCTGAGCACCCTGCTGGATGTGGCGATGGGGATCATCGTCGCCTTCCTGCTGGCGCGACGGAAGTTCCACTGGTCCAGCCTGCTGGACGCCCTGGTGATGCTGCCGCTGGCGTTGCCGGGGATCATCGTCGCCTTCGGCTACGTGGCCACGTTCAGCGGCACGTTTCTCGATCCACGGGTCAATCCCACCATCCTCCTGGTGCTGAGCTACGGCATGCGGCGGCTGCCCTACATGGTCCGGTCGGCGTATGCCGGTTTCCAGCAGACCAGCGTGACGCTGGAAGAGGCGGCGCAGAGCCTCGGCGCCACGCCCGGTCGGACCATGCGCCGGATCACCATCCCGCTGATCACCGCCAATCTGGTGGCCGGCATGCTGCTGTGTTTCGCCTACGCGATGCTGGAAGTCAGCGACAGCCTGATTTTGGCCATGCGTGAGGAGTTCTATCCCATCACCAAATCCATCTATGTCCTCTCCTCGGCCACATCCGGCGGCTACTACCAGGCGTGTGCGCTCGGGTTCGTCGGGATGGTGATCCTCTCGACGTCCATTTTCCTGGCCGGCAAGATCCTGGGCAAGCGTCTCGGCGAACTGTTCCGAGTCGGCTGATCCCCCGCCCCTCGGCAGGCGCCAACACCGGTCCCCGTATGTCCGTATACCGGTTCAGCACCAACAGGCGGTGAAGGCGTGCAATTGGATATCGGCGACGGCTTCCGGATTCGTTCTTTTGCGCCCGACGATGTCTGCGCCCTGATCCGCTACGCCGACAATCGGAACGTGTGGCTGGGTCTGCGCGACCGATTTCCCCATCCCTACACCGCGGCGGACGCCGCGGCCTGGCTCGCGGCGTTGCAGCGGCAGGAGCCGGAGACCCACTTTGCCATCGCTTCGGCGATGGAACTGGTCGGCGGCATCGGCCTGGAGCTGCAGGAAGACGTGCATCGGCACGCCGCAGAGATCGGCTATTGGCTGGGTGAGCCGTTTTGGGGCCGGGGCATCGCCACCCGAGCGGTGCAAACTCTGACCGGATGGGCATTCGGCCGGTTCTCTCTGGTCCGCATCTACGCGCGGGTCTTCTCCAGCAATCCCGCCTCGGCTCGCGTACTGGAAAAATGCGGCTATGAAGCCGAAGGTCGGTGCCGCCTGGCTGTCCGCAAGGACGGTCGCTGGCTGGACGAACTCATCTACGCCCGGGTGAATCCGGACGATCCACTGCAGATGGATCGGTGAGCGGGGGTACGCTTCGCGGCCGGACGGCTGTGGACCCTATGCTTCCAGCTTGCCCAGCAAGTCTCTGATTCGGGCAGCCAGCGCTCGAATCGCATACGGTTTTTCAATGAAATTGACGCCTAGCTTGAGGCTGCCGTCAGCCATCAGGTGGTGATCGGCGTAGCCCGAGGCGAACAACACCGGCATCCCGCGCAGCCGGGCGGGCAGGCGGTGCGCCAGCTCGATCCCGCTCAGACCCGGCATCACCACGTCGGTGAAGAGCAAATGAACAGAGACCGCCGGATCGTCCAGCATCCGGAGGGCGGCGGTACCGGAATCAGCTTCCAGAACGTGGTAGCCCAATTCCCGCAGCCCGTCAGAGGCGAACTGGCGCACCTGCAGATCGTCCTCCACCACGAGGATGGTTTCCCGGCCCCCGACGGGCGGCACCTCAGGCGCACGCGGCGCGGCCGCCGCGTCGTCGGCGGGCGCCGCCGGCCAGTACACCCGGAACCGCGAACCGCATCCCGGCTCGCTGTAGACGTTGATCGCGCCGCTGTTCTGCTTGACGATGCCGAAGACCGTTGCCAATCCCAGGCCGGTGCCTCGACCCGCCTGCTTGGTGGTATAGAACGGCTCGAAGATTCGGCTCTGGATATCCGCCGTCATCCCCACTCCGTTGTCGCTGACCGATATGACCACATACCGGCCGGGCTGGATCTCGGGATGATTGAGGATGTACTCGTCATCGAGCGCGGCCACGCTGGTGGTGATAGTGATTTGCTTGTCGGTTGCACCTTCGCCGAGTTCGGCGAGCGCGTCCCGCGCGTTCACCACCAGGTTGAGGAACACCTGCTCCAGCTGGCCCGGATCGGCCTTGATGGCCGGCAGGCCCGCCGCCAGAACCGACTGCAGCTGGACGTCCTCGCCGATCAACCGGCGCAGCATCCGTTCCAGGCCGACGAGGACCTGGTTGACATCCACGACGACGGGCGCAATCACCTGCCGCCGGCTGAACGCCAGGAGCTGGCGGATCAGGTCCTCGGCCCGGCGGCCGCCCTGAACGATTTCACTGACGCTTCGGTGAGCGGCTTCTCCCGGCGTCAGCTCGGCGAGCGCCATCTCGGCGCGCCCGTTGATCACCGTCAGGATGTTGTTGAAGTCATGGGCGACACCGCCGGCGAGCCGACCGATGGCCTCCATCTTCTGGGTCTGCCGGATCTGGTTCTCGAGCGCCCGCCGTTCGGAGATATCCTCGATCAGACCGTCGTAGCCGGCCAGCCGGCCCTCCGGATCGCGGAAGGCCACCGCCGTCACGGCGCAAGAAGCGGACGTGCCATCGGGACGGCGAACCGCTACGACATCCAACCGAGCTCGACCGGCCTGTTCCAATTGCCGCACCAGATCCGACCAGTCGTCCGGCTTGTCAAAATACTCGGCGGCCGGACGGTGAAGAATGTCCTCACGGCGTGCGTGTCCCAGGATAACCGCCAGCGCGGGGTTGACCTCCACGAACCGGGCGTCCGCTCCTGTCGATGTGCGAAAAATGCCGACCGTCAGATTGTCAGTCAGCGTCCGGTACTTGGCCTCGCTGAGCCGCAGGGCCTCCTCGACCCGCCGACGTTCGATGATCTGCTCCTGCAACGCAAGGTTGACGGTCTGCAGCTCACGATTCCGTTTGCGGATGGCCACGGTGCGGGCGAGGTGGACACTCCAGACGAGCAGCGCCAGTCCGACCAGTCCGAGGGTACGAAACCACCACGTCGCCCAGAACGGCGGTTGGATTTGGATGGTCAGACGCGCACCGGTTCGATTCCATACACCGTCGCTGTTTGAACCGATCACCCGGAAAACGTATTCGCCGGGCGGAAGGTTGACGAAGGTGGCGTAACGCCGGCTGCCTACCTGGTTCCAATCGGTGTCCCAACCCTCCAGCATGTATGCATGCCGGTTCTTCCCCGGCATCATGGGACTCATCGCCGCGAAACCGAGGGTGAACACCCGGTCGCCATGCTTCAATTCAAGGGCCGAAGTCGCGGTGATATCCCGGGTTAACACCACGCGGCCGTCGGCCATCGGCCCCACGTGCACCGGCTGATTGAAGATCTGGAGAGCGGTGATCGCCATTGGCGGGGCGTGCGGATTGTCCCGGATGCTCTCCGGACGGAAAGCGTTGAAGCCCTCGATGCCGCCGAAGAACAGTTCGCCGGATCGGCTGCGGTGGTGCGCGCCCGCGTTGAATTCGTTGCTCTGCAGGCCGTCGCTGACATCGAAATTCCGGCAGGTCCCGGACGCGGGATCGAATCGGGCCAAGCCGTGGTTCGTGCTCAGCCACAGGCGGCCTTGCGCGTCGGGCAGGATGCCGTAGATCATATCGTTGGGCAGGCCGTGGCGTGTGCTGAAAGAGGTGAAACGGCCGGTGCGGAGCTCCAGCCGGGACAAACCGCCCGCGGTGCCGATCCATAGAACACCCGGCTCCGCTTCGAGCAGCGACATCACGTTGTCGTTGATCAAGCTGTCCGGATCCCCGTCCCGGTGCCGAAATCCGACGAACCGTCCAGTGGCCGGATCCAACCGGCTGAGGCCGCCGCCCATGGTGCCCACCCATAGGTTGCTGTCGGAGGTTCGGATGATCGCGTTGACCTGGTTGTGTCCCAGGCTCCCGGGATCGGCCGCATCATGGGTCATCCGTGCGAACGCGCCGGTGCGGCGGTTGAATCGTAGCAGCCCATCGTTCGTGCCGACCCAGGTCGAGCCATCGGCTTCCAGGAGGATGTCCCGGATCTGATGGGTGTGGAAGCCGAACCGCTCGATGAAGTCGTACTGCTTCCAGATTCTCTTCTGGATTCGATCGAACGCGATCAAGTGGGGCCGGCCGCTCTCCATGCCCAGCCAGATGACTCGGTCGGGTTGGTCGGGATCTTCGCGCAAAACCCGGACAATTCCGTTGGGCCAACTCTGCGGGAGGTGTTCGAACCGCCCGGTTTTCCGGTCAAGCCGGTCGAACCCGTTGTATCCGCCCACCCAGAGCTGACCGTCGCGATCTTCCAGAATCGCCCGTACGCTGGTCACGCCCATGCTGTGCGGATCCGCCGGGTTGCAGCGGTACCGCTCGAATTTCTGCTGGTAAGGATTCCACAGATCAAGACCCTTGCCGTGCGTGCCGATCCACATGATATCGCCCCGATCCCGGAACACCGACGCAACCAGCGGATAGCTGATGGTGTGCGAATCGCTGGCATCGGGCAGTAGATGGACATATCGGTTCAGGACCGTGTCGAGGACGACTATGCCGGAACCGTGAGTCCCCGCCCACAAGCGGCCGTGCGCGTCCACCGCCAGCGCATTGATGTATCGCAGCGGCTCCGCGCCGGTGCCGTGTTGGGTCGTCGGATAGTGAACGAAATGGCCGCTCCGGACGTCCCAGCGATGCAATCCCCCGCCGTTGGTCCCTGCCCAGATGACGCCGTCCGCGTCTTCAGTCAGACAGTTGACCTGTCGTGTCTCATTTTCAGCCGGTTCGATGGTGATGCCGATCGGGTGGAAGCGCCCGCCGTCGGAATCCCGACGGACGACGCCATCGAAGCCGCCCGCCCACAGCCGATCCTGACGATCCACCAGGAGCGCCGACACCTCATGTCCGTTCAGACGATCCGCGCGGGTTCCATCCGACTGGAACAGCCGCCAGCCCCGACCGCCCGGTTCCAGTACCGCCAGGCCGCCCTGCGTCGCCACCCAGACCCGTCCCTGACGGTCCAGGCGGATCGCTTCGATCCCGACGGAACCCAGTTCACGGGGCTCTCCGGCTTCCGACCCGATCCGCCGGACATTCAGGGTTTCCGGATCGAGCCGGTTGAGTCCTTTGGCCGTCCCCACCCAGAGGCAGCCGTTGGAATCTTCGCCGAGCGCGGTGATGGTGTCGTTGCTCAAGCTGTTGACATCGCCTGGATCGTGCGTGATGTGCATGAATTCGTATCCATCGAATCGGTTCAGGCCGTCTTCGGTGCCGAACCACATGAAACCTCGACGGTCCTGGACGATGCAGAACACGTTGCTCTGCGACAATCCCTGATCGATGGTCAGGTGGGAGAACATGAAACTATCGGCATGAAGCAGAGGCGGCGTGCCACTCTCCGCCCCGCCCACCAGACTGGAAAGTCCGAGCAGCCAGAGGATCAACCAGCACCCTTCAGCTCGCAGCCCTGATGATGGACGACCCATTCGCACTCTGAACAGGATGGCCTCCGTTCGCGCGGATTGAGCTGGACCCATCGCCTTGTCGAGCCGGTTCGACCGAATCAACCCATGGACGTCAGCCGGTGGTCGGTTGCAGAACTGAAGGCAGCGGGTCAGCGGCGATGATCCGGGGCGCTATCTCTGCAACCCAGCATAAATTTTGATTGTGCAGACTCAGCGATGACCTGTCAAGGTCTTTCCGGTCGCGGCGGTGCAGCGGAGCGGACTCCCGTCATGGCACGAGCCGGTTGGAAGCCGCATGGGGTCCCGACATTCAAGTCACAATTGATTTCCTTCAGTCGAATCGGTATGCTCACGACAAATTGCTCAGGTGGATCCGATGAAACAACAGGTGGCCGCGTCGTTCATCACCGCATGGCTGGTTTCTGTTGCCCTGCTTCCGCCGGTTGTCGGCCGTGCCGTCGCCGCGGACTCTCCCCGATGCCGGGCGCGGGAAATGGGCCTGGTCATCGGCATTTTGCCGCCTGGGCCGCTCAACGCCATCACCGACGTGGCGGGTGTGCGGGTGGGCCAGATCACTCTGATTGAAGGACACGATATCCGGACCGGCGTCACCGCGATCCTGCCCCACGACGGCAACCTGTTCCGGGAGAAAGTCCCGGCAGCCACCCATGTGGCCAACGGCTTCGGCAAGCTGGCGGGCTCCACCCAAGTCAACGAACTGGGCGAGATCGAGACGCCGATCGTCTTGACCAATACGCTGAGTGTCGGAACCGCGGTCTCTGCCATCGTGGCGTATATGCTGGGTCTGCCGGGCAACGCCGACGTCCGCTCGGTCAACGCCGTGGTGGGCGAAACCAACGACGGCTTCCTGAACGACATCCGGGCCCTGGCGGTCCGTCCGGAGCACGTCATCCAAGCCGTCCGGAGCGCCGCCGGCGGCCCGGTGGCCGAAGGCGCCGTGGGCGCCGGCACCGGGACGGTCTGCTTGGGCTTCAAGGGTGGGATCGGCACCGCCAGCCGCAGACTGCCGGACCGTCTGGGCGGCTGGACCGTGGGCGTGCTGGTGCAAACCAATTTCGGCGGGATTCTCCAGGTCAACGGCGCGCCGGTTGGCCGGGCGTTGGGCCGTTATTATTTAAAGGATGAGTTGTCGAACGGCGGCACCGACGGATCCTGCATGATCGTGGTCGCCACCGACGCGCCGCTCCTGCATCGGAACTTGCGCCGGCTTGCGGAACGGGCCGTTTTCGGACTGGCCCGAACGGGCGGAACCGGTGCCAACGGCAGCGGCGATTACGCCATCAGCTTTTCCACGTTTCTTGGCAACCGGCTGCGTCCCGACAGTCCGCGGACGCTTTCCCTCACGGAGATCCGCAACGACGATCTCACGCCCTTGTTTCTGGCCGCCGCGGAGGCCTCGGAGGAAGCCATTCTGAACTCACTGTTTCAGGCTCGGGCCATGGACGGACGAGACGGCCATCACATGGACGCCTTGCCACTGGACGAGGTCCAACGCATCTGCGAGAAGCACGGCGTGCTGGCTGAGAGCGCGGGAATCCGGCAGAACCGGCAGCCGAACTGAATTCAAGATCACCACGTGATGAACACGCCGCCCCGACCAATTCGCCCGAGTGGGAGTGATCACCAGTGTGAGCGAAGACAGCAGAGCAATCAACTGTCGGCTCAAATCATCTTGCGCAAGGAGGGCTCATGAGAGTCGTGGCGTTCAACGGCAGTCCCCGCCCCAAGGGAAACACCCACCGGCTCATCGGAATGGTCCTGGCGGAATTGGACAAGGCCGGCATCGCGACCGAGGAGGTCCAGCTCGGCGGCCGGTTCATCCACGGCTGCGTCGCCTGCTACCGATGCTTCAAGGCCAAAGACGGCCGGTGCGCCGTCACGGACGACATCGCCAATGACTGCATCGCCGGGATGACCGCTGCGGACGGCATCCTGCTCGCCTCCCCCACCTATTACGCCGATGTCACGCCCGAGATCAAGGCGCTGATGGACCGTTCCGGTCTGGTCGCCGCCGCCAACGACAACCTGCTGCGCCGGAAGGTGGGCGCCGCGGTGGTGGCGGTGCGCCGAGGCGGCGCCATCCACGCCTTCGACACCATGAACCACTTCTTTCTGATCAGTGAGATGATCATCCCCGGTTCCATCTACTGGAACATGGGCATCGGCCGCAACATCGGCGAGGTGGAAGACGATGAGGAGGGCGTCCTCACCATGCGCGCCCTCGGCGAGAACATGGCCTGGCTGATGCAGCGGCTCCGCGCCTGAGCGAGTGTGAATCTGGAGGAACGACGATGACCGATATCTTTCAAAACGAGCTGTTGCTGGTCATGATGGCGCTCATCGGGTTGGGGCTGCTGCTGTCGGTCGTGTTCGGCTGGAAGTTGAAGCGGTTCTGCGACCGGACACCGGAAATCCGCACCAGGGCCGATCTCGAGGCGTTCCAGCGAGTGGTGGCCGGCCAGATGTATGCGGCGCTGGTACAGATCGTGATCCTGCTCGCGCCCTGGGCGGTCTTCGGCTACGGGTTCTTCACGGGCAAGCTGGCGATCGGCGACGCGCTCTACCTCACCCTGCCGTACATCGCGGTGGGCATCGGCGGACTGCTGATGAAACGGGTGGAAGAACGGGCCAAGCATCTGCCGGTGAGTGACCCGCAACTGCTGGAGGCCCGCGACCGGGTGGTGCACACCTGGGTCAAGCGCGCTCTGCCGGACTGGTGAACGGCCAACTCCGGACGCGATCCGGACGGCTGCCGCTCCTGGATTGTCTGTGATCCGAAAACATACGACAACGAGGCGGTGCCCCGACGGATCAATCCTCCAGGTCGTCCGTGTCTTCCGTGGCCGCTGCCGGCAGCTCCAAGACGGCCTGGGCGTCGCCGAGGGGCAGTTCCTCGACCGCGCGCAATCGCCGGGTGATGGTGCGCGTCTTGCGGGCGGCGGTGTC
>JAAYUB010000035.1 GCA_012517875.1 Acidobacteriota bacterium
TCGTTCGTCTTTTCGGCGCTGGCCACGGCCTCCTCGAGGCAAACCATCGACCGCTCCAGCAGCCGCATGATCAGCCCCTCATACTGCGCCCGGGTGATGGGCAGGAGCGGGCTCAGCGGCTGGCCGTTTATCATTGTCAGGTAGGGCACGTTGAGCTCGGTGGCCTGCATCAGCACCAGGCGCTTTTTCACGTCTTCCGCCTCCACCTTCAGGCGCCGTCGCACCGCTTCGTCGCCGGCCAGGTCCACGTTGTGCTTCGCCTTGATCTGCCGCAGCGCCCACTTCATCATCTCCTCGTCCATGTCCAGGCCGCCCAGGCGCGGGTCGCCGCCCGTCCCGACCACCTTGATGTCGTCCGCGGTGATATTGATGATGGACACGTCGAACGTTCCGCCGCCCAGGTCGTACACCGCGTACACCTTGTTCTCGCCGGGCTGCAGGCCGCTCTTGACGCCGTAGGCGATGGCCGCCGCCGTGGGCTCGTTGATCACCCGGTGTACGTTCAGGCCGGCGATGCACCCCGCGTCGTGGGTGGCCGTGTGCTGGACCGAATCGAAGTACGCCGGCACCGTGATCACCGCGTCGTGAACCGGCTCGCCCAGGTAGTTCTCCGCACACAGTTTCAGGTAGCGCAGGATGAACGCCGAGATGGTCTGGGGATTGTACGTCTTGCCCCCCATGGTCACCTTGAAGTCCCGTCCCATCTCCCGCTTGATCTGGGAGATGGTGTTGTCCGGATTGCGCAGGAAATTCTGTTTGGCGTCCTCGCCGGCAATCACTTCACCCGCGTCGTTCAAGCTCACAATGGACGGTGTCGTGTACGCCCCCAGCAGGTTCGGGATGATTACGGCTTGCTGCCGCTTCTCGTCCCAGACCGATACCGCCGAGTACGTCGTCCCCAGGTCGATCCCCACGATCTTGGCCATACCGTCTCTCCTTTATCTGATCTCGGATGAATCCATCACAGCTTCACGATCACCTGCGGCGCCCGGAACACCCGGCCCTGGAAGCGATAGCCCGGCCGGCGCAGCAGCAGGATGGTGTTCCGGGGCACGTCCAGATCCGGAATCGCCTCCGGCGGCAGATCCGCGGCCGTGTGCTGGTGCAGCGCCGGATCGAAGACGGTCACGCCCGGTTCCACGACGATCTCCTCGAGGCCGATGGCGCGCAGGCCGTCCATCAGTTTCTGACGCACCATGACCAGCGCTTCGAGCACGCTCCCGGCGGGCACCGCGCCGCCGGCGGCCTGCCGCTCGTGGGCGATGACCAGTTCCAGGTCATCCAGGGCCGGGAAGACCGCCTGGAGGGCACCCCGCTGGATCTGCCACTGCATCTCCTCGCGGACGCGGGCCTCCAGTTCCCGCAGGGCGCCGGCGAAATGCTTCTCCGCGTTCTGGACACCCGCCTGGCCCTCCTGGACCGCACGGTGGGCGGACTGCGCCATGCCCTTCACGCTCAAATCCAGATCCTCAAGCCGGCCGCGCACCGCGGCCAATGCGGCCTGCAGCTCCATGTTATCGCGGCTCACTCCGCGGACCAGCCGTTCCAGCCGGTCCAGCTTGTCGGCCGCGCCGCCGTTTTCGGTGCCGGTTCCTGCCGCCACCGGCGCGTCCGCCGGCGGCAGATTGGCATCCTGGTTCGTCATGCTGCTCTCCTGATGGTTCGGTGAATCCGCCGGCGTATCGGCTGGCCGACACCGGGACCGGTTTTTCTGTTTGTGCTTCCCGCTCATTTGCCGTCCTCGCGCCTCAAGCTCCCCAGATCGGCCGGACCAGACCGGCCGAGCGCATCAGCGCCTCGATGACCCGCAAGCGGGCCTGTCGCTCCCGGTAGACGGGCGGGGCGACGGGCCGGGTGCGCAACACCTCGAGGGTCGCCCCCTTGCCGCTGTCCAGTTCCTTGTTGTAATCCTCCCGTTTCTTTTCGTCCTTCAGGATGGCCGCGGCCTCGTTGACCCGGCTCTCTTTCTCCTCGGCTTCCTTGTCGCCGCGCTGGGCCTGGGTGTGGTACAGGGTGCAGGCTTTCGTCGCGGCGTCGCTGATCAGCCGCTTGGGTTTGGCGGCCTTGGCCACCTGCTCCCGCGTGAGTCCCAACAGCTCGTAAAAGGAGCTGCCCGATTCTTCCGTTACGTCCAGCCGGATCATGCCGCACCTCCGCAAACGCTCCGCCCGCGTAAGAGTGTCATCATCCCACCAGCTTTTCCAGCATCTCGATCTGCTTCTTCAGATCCTTGTCCAGGAATAAAGACAACTTGGCGTCGGCCAGCAGCTCTCGGATCTTCGACTTGGTGGCATAGTCCATGTAGCCGCCGCTCCGGCGGAACAGGCACACCGCCAGGTAGAACTTGGCCGCGTCGTTGAACGGCTCGTCGCTGATGATCTTCTCCAGGATCCCCGCGGCCATGTTCCAGTCCTCCCGGTTCATAAACCCCACGGCCAGGTTCATCTCCCGCTGTTTCTCGGCCTGCTCCACCACCGCGATCACCTGGTTGAGCTGTTTGCGGATCTCCTCATTGGCCTTTCCCTTGGCATGGGTCAATCCCTCGCGGGCGATTCGCCGGGCCTCATCGTGTTCATCCTGGTTCAGTTTGCACACCGCCCGATAGAAGTAAACGATCGCGGCGTTGGGCGCCTTGGTCCGGGCGCTGTCCAGGAACCCTAAGGCCGCTTGCCAGTTCTTCTTCTCCATCTGCTTCTGGGCGTTTTGCACGTCCTCGCCGATGAGCATCACCGGAATCTGCTCGATGAATGCCTCGATCTCGCCCTTCAACTCATCATCTTCACCCTTGCGGCACTGCTTCATGGCTTTGCGGGCTTGAGCTTCCGCTTCGGAAATGTCACCGGAGCGTCCCAGGCAGACGGCGTGGTAGAAGGTGACCTGAGCGCTGGGTGGGTTCAGCCCGGCGCCCTTGGCCAGGATCTGAGCCGCCGGCTTCCATTTTTCGTCCTTCATCAGGGGAACGGCCTTGGTCAGCAGCATCTGCGGGGCGTACTCGTCGATCTGCGAATCGAAACCGGCGATGGTCTGGCCGAGTTCGCTATCCGGCTTCGCGGCCGTGGCGGCGCGCCGGAGCGCGTCTCTGGCTTCATCGAAATCCGTGTTGGACAGGTAGGCCTGCGCCAGCGTGAAGAGCACGAACGGATGTCCGGGGTAGTCGTCGAGCGTCTCCAGGGCCGTCAGGACAGCCTCCTCCGACTTCTGCTCCTTGAGGAATCGCTGGGCCGCCTCCAGCCGCTGCTGCACCCGGGCCACATCCATCTGCTCCGCGAAATCAGCCAGCATGGCATAATGCTCGTCATCCGGGTTACAGAGGGCCAGCGCCTGCCGCGCGGCTCTACAGGCATCGTCCCACTGCTTTTGCATGGCCATGCACTGAGCCAGCTGAAACACAGCCGGCATGAACGCAGGGGCCAGCTCGCAGGCGGTCTGGTAGCACTGGCCGGCCGCCTCGGGGCGCTGCTGTTCCATCAGTTCACGGCCTTTCGTCAACCAGGGAAACAGGGCGACCGCATACGCTTCCGCGGCCATGTCGATATTCGGATCGAAGTCGGCGATGAGCTGCATCGCCCCGGCTTTCATGAGCTCGTGGGGGAAGGCCAGCACGCCGCGGGCGACGGTGCGGTAGCGCGCCAATTCCGCCTCTGCCAGCGTTTCCTCTTGCTCCTGCAGTTGCTTGATCAGCAGCTTCAGCACATGCATCAGCATCAGATATTGATGGACCGTCTGGTCCCGGTGCAGCTTGAAGGCGTCCCGCTCGTCGTTGTAGTGGCGGCGGCTGTCGGGACCGGCCGCCGCGGCCGACTGCCGAGCCTGGTCCAAGCGGATGCGCCGCGCCTGAACCAGTTCGGAGCGGTCGGCCGGCAGCCCGGACCATTCGGCGGCCAGCTCCAGCCACTGCCGGGTGGCGGTGACGGCGGCAGTGAGCGCCCGTTCCCGCTCGGCCTGGTTCCGGTAGTCGTCTCGCCAGATTCCGCAGCGGAACATCGGATTACGGAATTCGAGCTGACGCAGCGCCAGCAGCGGCACCGCCTCCCGCACCCAGTCCTCCGCCAGCTCCAGAAGATCCCGCCAGCGGTTCGCCGTGGGCAGCGCCTTTTGGGCCGCTTCGACGAACGCCTGATGTTTCTGGGCCAGCAGCCGGCTGAAACCATCGGCCTCAGGCGCCATTTCGCAATACAGGTTCAACACCCGGGTGAAGCGGTCCCAGTAGTGGCGCTGGCCGTCCTCGTTGTTCTGCCGAGTGTACACCAGGGCCAGGTTCTGCAGCACGGCCGGATTGTACGGATCGATCCGCTCGGCTTCGTTCCAGAGCAGTCCTGCCAGCTGAAATTTCTTGCCTTTGTAAGCCTCTTCCGCCCACCGGTCAAGTTGGACGAGATAAGCATCCTTGAGCTCCGGCCAAGCGTCGCCCTGCCGCTCCACCAGCCGCTGCCAGATGCCGACGAACTTCACCCGGTCCCCGTCGTCGCCGGCGGGAACCGTTTGCGCCAGCCGGTACGCCTTGAGCAGGTTCTCAAGCCGGTCGACGTCCCCGGCGGGCGGCTCGCCGTTGCTTTCAGACCGCTGTAGCGGGAGCTGAGCCGCGTTGTCCAGCAGCGATTGGGGCTCGAACATGGCCACCTGCTCCAGCAACCGGTAAGCCGGATGCCCCGCCAGGGGGGCGCCGAGTTTGCGGTGGGCCAGTCCGAGGAGATCCACCGTGCGATCTGGATCGTTCGCCTCGACCGCGATCTTCAGGCATTTTTCACAGAACAGTCCCACGCTGTCCACGTCCACTTCGAGCTTGGCCAGCTCGTCCTGAACCTTGTCCCAGTCCGCGCCGCCCTTGGCCAGGCGCAAGGCCGCTTCCACCCGCTCGAATGCGGCCTGCCGCCCCAAGGCACCGTCGGCAGGCACCTTGGCCAGGTGTTCCAGCGCTTCGTTGGGTCGGCCGTCCGCGAGCAGCGCCTGCCCCAAGAGCAGACAGGCCGCCGGGGCGCCCGGCCACAGCGCGAGCGCGCGCTGGATGACCTCCGCCGCCGCCTTGGGTTGGCCACTCTCAGTCAGCGTGGCGCCCTGGGCCAGCCGGTACTCCAGCTCGAACGGATCCAGCTCGACGGCGCGGCCGAGCAACCGCACGCGCTCGTAAGGCGAATCGACTTGTCGAGCCCGTCGGCAGAGCTCCGTCGCCAGTTGCAGCCGCCGCTCCGGATCGGCCGTGGCCGCGTGCACCTCCGCCTCCAGCCGCGATGCGCCCGCCGCACATCTGGCGCCATGGCCGGACTTGCGGGTGCGCCGCGGCGTCGGCACACCGGCCGCGTCGTGATCCGGCAGCGCCGTATCCAGCAGCGAGAGCGGCTCACCGCATGGCCCCGGTACGCGGCGCGTCACGTCCGGATCGGGGATGCGTCGAGCGCCGTCCAGCTCGTAACAGAACTGGAAGATCTTGTTCCGGGGCAACTCGAGACTGGTGGCCCACGTGCGGCTGTCGCCGCGGGCCGCGTGCTGTTCCAGCGGATGCGCCGCAGGATCCCATCCGTTGAAGTCACCCAGCAGGTGGACCGTGCACACGTCATCCGGCAGCTTCAATCGGAAGTCCACCACGACCTGATCACTCGCTGATGCGGCACCCATCTCGATCATGCGTCACCCCGCTGCCTCTCCATTGGCTGAACCGCTCACCGCACTTCGAACTTCAGCACCAGATTGGCGCTCCGCAGCGCCACCAGCAGGCGGCCGGCGTCGTCCACGGCGAAATCCTCCACCAGCCCCGCGTCGGCAGGCATCACCACCTGATAAACGAACTGGCCGTCGGCGTTGAATTTCTGGACTCGGCCATGCTTGGAATCCGCGACGAAGATGTCACCGGCGGCGTCCACGCGCACCACCCGCGGATAATACAGCTGGCCGGCGTCCGCTCCTTCCTCGCCGAACACGAGCGCCACCGAGCCGTCGTGGCCGAATTTCTGAATCCGGTGGTTGTTGGTGTCGGCGACATAGATATTCCCCAACGCGTCGGCGCAGGCGCCCTTGGGGGCATCCAGCTCGCCGGGTTCCTCACCGGCCTGCAGCCCGCCTAAGTCGGGATCGGGCCGGTTGATTCCCAGCACGAGCAGGCAGCGTCCCTGCGGATCCCACCGCAGCACTCGGTTGTTCCCGGAGTCGGCGACGATCAGGTCGCCGTTCGGCGCTATGGCGATGCCCTGCGGATGATCCAACTGCTGGTCGGCGGTCCCGGGTCCGCCCAGCACCGCAAGACAACGGCCATCGGGCGAAAATCGCTTGAGCCGGCTGGCGCCCATATCCACGATCCAGCAGGCTCCTTCCCGGTCCGCCACCACGCCGGCCGGGGCGTCCAGCGCATGGTCGCCGGCGCCCGTCTCGAACGGTCCGGCGCTGCCGGCCGGCTCGCCGGCGGCGGTGAACCGGAGCAGCTGCGCCCGGCCGCCCGCGTCGTAGAAATGGATCAGCCAGAATCCGCCGTCGGGCAGCGGCGCCAGGCCGAACGGCATCCGCAGCGTCGCCTTCCCCTCGCCCGGCTGGCCGATCGCGAAGAGCGGCTGGTAGGGCCGGCCGCTCCGCGCCGCACCGGCGGTGAAGTCCAGCTTGCCGCCCAGTTCGAGCTTGCCCACATCCAGCAGCGTGCCCAGGTCGCGCCCGGACAGCCCGCCGCCGAACGTCGGCACGCCCGGCAGGGGCATCTTCAGCTCGGGCAGCTTGAAGGCGGGCACGCCCGGATCGCCACCGGCCACCGCGCCGCAGTTGGCGCAGGTCAGCTTGCCGCCCAGGGGGTGTCCGCACTTGAGACATACCGGTTCAGCGCCCATGTCCTCCGCCTCCCGCCATATCGTTTGCCGCTTCCTCCGCCGGCGCCGTGTCCGGCCTACTCACCCGCGTCGAGCAGCAGCCGGGAGCCGTCTTCGTATTCAAGATCCAGCGTGTCCTGATAGCGCACCCGCACGGTCACGGGCAGGGCGCCCGACGCCCGTGGCTCCAGTGACACGGCGGCGGTGGCCCCCGTCCCGCCGGCCGGCAATTCCTTTGGCACGCCGTCCAGGCGGACATCCACCGGGCCGTCCACATCGAGCCGGATGGCGCGGGCCTCGCGGCTCCCTTCGTTGGCGAGCCGCAGCTCCGCCCGGGTGAAGGTGCCCTTCCGCAAGGCCCCCAGGGGCTTGAGCGATACGCTCAGCCGCGGCCGGGCCAGCCGGCCCAGCGTCAGGGCACGTTCGCAACCGCAGATCACCGCCCGGCTGTCCGGGAACGCGGCCAGCGCGTGGATGGGCCCCGCGGCCGGATCGCCGCCGGTGAACGAAATTCGGTTGGCCTGGTTGTCCACGAAACAGAGCCTCCCGTCTGATGCGGCGACCAGCAGAAAGCGTCCGTCGGGATTCATGAGCAGTCCCGCGGTGGCAGCCAGGGCGCCCAGCGCGTGGTCCCGCCGCAGAGTCATCTTGTCGGCCAGCGCGTAGACCAGCACATGTCCGTCGCCGGTGGCGATCGCCAGCCGCCGGCCGTCGCCGGACAGGCTCATGGCCGGCAGCGCCTGCTCGAAGGTCATTTCTTCCAGCACCCGTTGGTCGTCGATCCGGAGCCGTGTCAGCGTCCGATCGCGCCGCAGCAACAGCAGTTCGTCACCGGCCGCCGCAAACTGCACGGCGGTGACTGCGGCCGGCAGCTCCCGCAACCAGACGACCTGGCCGGCGAGATCCACCAGCGCCAGGTGGCCGGAGTAGGTGGCCGCCGCGACGTGCCCTTCGGATGCGGCCACGCAGGCGATGCCGTCGGCCAGACGCTGGCTCCACCGTGTTCGACCGGTCCGATCCACGCTGCGCAGCAGGCCCTCCCACGTCCCGGCGAACAGCTGTTCGCCGGAAGGCACCGCCGCCAGGGCGGCGATGGGGCTGTCGAGATGGACCTGCCAGATCAGCTCCTTTTCGGTGAAGGCGGCAAGCTGGCCGTCCCACCCGGCCAGCAGGGCCAGCCCGCGCGCGCCCAGCACCCGGTAGGGTCGGCCACCCAGCTGCTCCGAATAGATCAACCGGCCGTCCGCGTCATGGACCTGCGCCTCGCCGTCCGGCCCGGCGCTGAGCACCCGGATTGGATCGCCGAACACCGCCACTCCGGTCACGGGCGACGCCGTCTCTTTCCGCCAGACCACCTCGGTCGGACTTGCGGCCTCTTCGGCGGCGGGGGGCGGTGGAATATCGTGCGTCTCGCTGATCTGTTGGCGGCTTTCCAACTCCTGACACACCCCGGCCTCCAGCCGACCGGTCTGCTCGGGACTCAGGTCCAGTTCCGCCGCCAGCGCGTCGAGTCCGGCCCGCCCGGCTGGAATTCCACCCGCGGCAGTCGCGGCCTCCCGAACCGCATCGGCATAGCGCTCCGTGAGCCGGCGCACCCGGGCTTCGAGCGCCGCCAGCCGTTCGGCGGATGGTTGCAGGGCGTCCGGAATCTCCCGCAGGGCGGCGCGCTGCTCGGCGGTGAGCTCGTGCGTCTGGCTGAGCAGCTCGCGGAGACGGGACAAGATGGGTCGTTCCAACTCGTCCCGCACCTGCTGCTCCATCTCCGCGGCGCACTCCGCCGGCAGCTTCAGCATCTTGGCCAGAAACTCCAGCTTCTCACGCTCGGCCGCGGAAATCTCCCCATCGGCCAGCACCTCACGGAGCGCCGCAAGGTAAGGGGCGATGCCCGGCGACGGAGGCGCTTCCTCGCGATTGGCGATGAAATGCTCCAGCGACCGCCGCTCATCAGCCGACAGCTCGTCGCTGTGCCCGCAGGCCGGGCTCCCCCACACGACCGCTGTTCTTCCGCCGCCGTCCAAGACGTCCACCGTGGGTCGGTCGCAGGCACGGCACCGGCGCACCGTCATCAGCGGGAACAGGTCCAGCCAGGGCTCCGGCCCCCCGGAACCGGGTCGGCACAGATAGACGTGGTTGGCCGTCAGTGCCTTGCCGGTCCGGATCGTCTCTGTGGCCGGAGCGATCTCTCGGCCCATCGCCCCCAGTGCGACAATCCGGTCGGCGCCCCGCCCCGCACCGCTCTCCGGCGCCACGCCGAGGAGCGGAAACTGCAGGAGGCACTCCAGCTCGGCGAGCGCCGCATCGAGCGCTTCCGCCAGCACCGTCCCCCGCTGCCGGTATTCCTCGACCGGGAGCACGGCGCCGTCGGTACCCCAGCCTTGGGGGTGGACGCGGTATTTGGCCAGCAGCTCGAACAGGTCGCCGCCTGAAAACGGGGGCAGCTTCAAACCCGCCGGGCCGAGCCAACCCTGCAGCTTGCCGGCGGCGCGGCCCATGGCGTCATCCCGGTGTTTCCGGTCGAAGAAGAATGCGTAGAGCGACTGGATGCAGGCGTCATCAGAATCCGGATAGAGGCCCAACGCAGTGTGGGCCAGCGCCACCCACGTGTCGGGCTGCGGCCGGGCCAGCTGGCTGATCGCTCCCTCGGTGAACGTGTCCGGCGCCGTGCCCATTCGGCAGCGTGCCCGGTAGTGCGCCGCCGCCACCACCGCCACATAGCGGATCACGGCGGCGCCGATGTCGCGCAGCCCCTCATGGAGTTGGAAAGCCTGCCCCAGTTCCGCCCCGGCGATCATGCGGCGGGCGTACACAGCCGCCAGAGGGAAAGGGTAATGGTCGGCGATGCGGCTGAAGGTCTCGCGAGCCTTGGGGAGCAGTCCGTTGGCGCTCATCCCCTCCACCAGGCGCGGGACGAGTTGCGGCACCGTCGCCGGCGTGGCCGGCACGCCCACCGCCCCGCCCATGGCCAGCGCCCATTCCGGTTGCAGCCGCTTGAACTCGTCCCAGCGGATGTTGTTGAGCAGAATGGGGATGAACTGCTTGCGCGACTCGAGGCCGCGGACCACCTCGATGTTCACCTGGTTCGACTTCTTCACCGATTCCGGCGAGATGAGCAGCAGGATGGCCTGCGCCTGTTCGATGGCCTTCAGCACCTGGGTCAGGTAGGGGATGGCGGGCAGGCTGTTGCGGGTGTAGCACCAGGTGGTGTACCCGGCCTGCTCCAGGCCGGCGGCGATGTCTACGGCCACCTGAGCGTCTTCCTCGACATAGCTGACAAATACGTCACTCATGGCGCATGCCGTTCCTGTGCAAAATGCCAAATTCTGCTGGAAAACCGAATTTCCCTATTCTAAGCCCGGATTCCCCCAGTTCAAGCCTTTTTTGGTTTTGTTTGGCCTGCCGTCTCCGGATTTCATACGGAAGCAAAAAATCTGCAAATCGTTCGGCTGGATTTTTACGACGGCTTGTTCTAGATTAGATTCGATTGTTCCATCCGACCCGCAACCGGAAATCCCGCACTGACCGCGCGGATGCGGACCGCCGACCGAGGAGGACAGCCCATGCCGAAGACCGTCGTGATCGCCGGAGACGTGATGTGGGATCACAACCTGGTGCTCCACCCCACCGCGCCGCGGCGCTTCGCCGAGGGACTGCCGCACACCACCATGAAGCGGTGGCGCGGCGGGGCCTGGTACCTGCAGGAACTCGTCCAGATGGCCTGCGCCGACCTGAACCCCGCGGTCACCGGCATGCCCAAAACAGACAAGGCCCTGCAGAGCTTCACCATTTGGTCGCTGCACCCCGAGGTGGAGAAGAGCCGGAAGCAGGTCTGGCGGATCCGCCAGCTCCTGGGCTGCCAGATGCCCGAGGAGGGGCCGGAAATCCAACTGCCGCCGAACACCCCGGCGGATCCGGACCTGGTGGTGCTGGACGATCTCGGCCTGGGCTTCCGGAATGCCGAGGACCGATGGCCGGCGGCCATCCGGGAGGGCGGCGCCCCGCGGTCCATCATCCTGAAGACCGGCACGCCCCTGGCGCAGGGGTCCCTCTGGAACCACCTGATCGCGCACCACGCCGACCGGCTGACGGTGGTGCTGAGCGTCGGCGCTTTGCGGGCGCGCCGGGCCATGATCCCGCAGGCCCTGTCCTGGGACCGCTCCATCGAGGCGATGGTCCAGGAGTTCGAGAACGGCCCGTCGGCGTTCGATCTGGCCCGCTGCCGACGGGTAGTGGTGCATTTCGACGCCGAAGGCGCAGCCTGTTTCACGCGCCTGCCGCTGCATCACCGCCCCCACGAACCGGGCAAACCAGCACGGGCTCTTCTCCCTCAGGCCCGACTGGAGCGGTTCCTCTACCATCCCGAGCACCTCGAGGGCGCCTGGGAGGCGAAACACCCGGGCCTGATTTTCGGCAACGCTTCGATTCTGTCCGCCGCCCTGGCCCGCCACGAGCTCGACCCGGATACGTATCCGCTCTTCATCGCCGTGGGACGCGCGTTGGCAGCCATCATGGTCAGCCACGAATGCGGCTTCGGCCCGAAGGACAAATTCGGTCCCGAAACGGCGAACAAGCGGTTGCGGGATGTGCTCCACCCCGCGGTGGACAAGAGCGAGCCGGCCGACGCCTATTTCAGCACCATCGACCACTGTCTGCTGGACGGCGTGGCAACCAGCGGCCGAGCCGATTCGCGCAGCAAACCTAACGCGGCCACCCCCTCCGCCTATCGTTCCGATCTCCTTCAGGATCTGACAGGACCCAGCCTGGAGTACATCGCGGCCAAGGCGGTGGAAGTGGTGCGGCGCGGCCCGGCGGCCGCGCTCCAGGCCGCTCCCAAGGCCGTCTATGGCAAGTTCTTCACCGTGGACCGGCAGGAGATCGAGCGGATCAATGCCGTGCGCAACCTGATCGTGGCCTACCAGAACAACGCCGAAGACCGGCGCCCGCTGTCGCTGGCCGTATTCGGGCCGCCGGGATCGGGCAAATCGTTCGCCATCAAGCAGCTCGTGGCCGAGCTGTTCGGTGACGACAAGGGGAGTTACGAGTTCAACCTGTCCCAGATGGAGCAGCCGCGGGGGTTGCATCTGGCGCTGCAGCAGGTGCGCGACGCGGCCATCCGCGGCCGGATCCCCCTGGTGTTCTGGGATGAGTTCGACACGGGTGAACTCCGCTGGCTGAAGGATTTTCTCGCCCCCATGCAGGACACCCAGTTCACTGCCGATGGCGTGATTTATCCCTTGGGCAAAGCCATCTTCGTCTTTGCCGGCGGCACCTGCCCCTGCTTCGAGGTGTTCGATCGGACCCGCGCCGGAGGCGTGGTCGAGGAGGCGTTCCGCGCCGTCAAGGGACCCGATTTCGTCAGCCGGTTGCGCGGCTTCGTGAACATCAAGGGCCCCAATCCCATCTCGGCGGATTGCCAGACCGCCGGCGGCCGCGCGGAGTTCAGGCCGGAGGACGATCCCGCCTTCCTGATCCGCCGGGCCATCATCCTGCGTTCCACCCTGGACCGCTTCTATCCGCAGCTCATCGATCCCGACACGAAGGAGGCGGCCATCAGCGGCAGCGTGCTGCGGGCGTTCCTCACTACGAAGGAGTTCCTGCACGGCGCCCGCTCCCTCGAATCGGTGGTCCACATGAGCAACCTCAACGGCGCCCGGTTTTTCGGCGTGGCGGAGTTGCCGCCGCCTGACCTGCTGAATTTGCACGTGACGAAAGATTTCCAGGAGATCGTGGCCCGTGCCCAGCTCGAGGCGCCCATTTTCGAGGCCCACGCCGAAGCGTGCCATCAAGCCTGGTTCAAGATGAAGGCCGCCGAGGGTTGGTGCTTCGGCTCGTCGAGGAACGACCGCGCAAAGCTCCATCCCTGGCTGGTGCCGTATGACCAGTTGCCCGAAGCCGTCAAGGAAATGAACCGGGGCACCGCCCGACTGACCCTGGCCAAGCTCGCGGATCTGGGATATGTCATCCGCCGTCTGCGCCCGGCGGACGCGGCGGCCGTTACCCCCTACACATTCAGCGCGGACGAGAAGAAAATGCTCGTCTGCCTGGAGCATGACATCTGGCTGCGCGACAAGATGCTGCGCGGCTACGCCTGGGCGCCCGAGACCTGCGAGCCGCTGCGGCTCCACCGCGACATCGCCGCGTTCCAGGACGTCCCGGCCGCAGACCAGGAACTCGACTGGGTCATCACCGAGACGATCCCGGTCGTGCTTCACAAGCACGGATTCATTCTCGAGCGGAAGACCGGGGAGCCGCCGCAATGACGCCTCCCTCCGGCTCACCGGCCGCTGCGCCTGCGCTCCGCATCGGTGTCACGGGCCACCGGCGGCTCGCCGATCCAGGCGCGGTGGCCGCGGTCGTTCGGAGCGCCCTTCATCGCGAGATCCCCCGGGCGGCCGGTTTATCGGCCTTGCCGGCCGTCCGGATTCTGTCCTGTCTGGCTGAAGGGGCCGACCGGCTGGTGGCGCAGGTGATGCTGGAGGCGCCGACAGCGACACTCAGCGTCGTGCTGCCGCTGGCGCCCGCAGAATATTCGGCCGCGTTCGAAGGGCCGTCCTCGCGGCAGGAGTTCGACGAGTTGCTCCGCCAGGATCCGGATCCAGTCTGTCTGCACCCGCGCCCGCTGGCCGAGGAGTTCCCCGGGCTCGACGCGGCGTCGGCCCGCCAGATCGCCTACCGCAACGCCGGCCGCCACGTGGTCGACCGGTGCGATGTGCTCATCGCCGTCTGGGACGGCAAGCCGGCCCGCGGCCCAGGCGGCACGGCCGAGATCGTGACCTACGCGCTGGAGCGGGGGCGGCCCGTCGTTCACATCCGCCCCGACGCGCCGGGAGCCGTCACCGTGCTCGCCGGCCGCCTGGCCGAAACGTCCGCCGCGGCCACATCCGCACCGCCCGCCGGAGCCGCGGTCACCGGCGGCGCCCACCCCGTCCCGCGGCGGGTACTGTTCCTGTGCAGCCAGAACAAGCTGCGCAGCCCCACCGCCGAGCGAGTCTTCCGCGGCACACCGGGTCTGGATGTCCGCTCGGCGGGACTCGACGCCGACGCCGTGGTGCCGCTCACGCGGGAACTTCTCGAGTGGGCCGACCTGGTGCTGGTTATGGAAAAACGCCACCGCAACCTCATCCAGAAGCGGTTCAAGGACCTATACCGGACCCGGCGGATCGTCTGCCTCCACATCCCCGACGAGTTCGAATTCATGGACGAGGGCCTCGTCCGGCTGCTGCGCGAACGCGCCGGCCCGCTCATCAACCCGCCGCCCGGCCACTTCTAGCACTTTCCGTCACCGATTCGCAATATCGCCGGCGAACGGAAACCGGCAACTCGGCAGCATCCGAAACAATGGTGATGAATCTGAGAATGAGTCCGTCTATCGGCATAGAGCGCACGGTGACAAATGGCAATAAATCTGCATCTATGAGTGTTTCACAATTTAGGAGGGCACCATGATTCAGTTCACGCGCGTCACGCTGGTTGTGTTGGTTTGTCTGTTGACCGGTACGGCGGCCTGGGCGGAAGTCCAGGGCGACTGGACGACCTCGGCCACCCGATTGCGGGGCAAGAACGGCCAGCGGTTCACCTTCGTCTTTCCGGCCGGCGGTACGCTGGGCAGCGTCTGGGGCACCGATCTGTACACCGACGACTCGTCCATCGCCACCGCGGCGGTTCATGCCGGCCTGATCACCGCGGCCAAGGGCGGCACGGTGACCATCGAGATCCGCCCCGGCGCCGCCACCTACGCGGGGAGCACTCGGAACGGCGTCACCAGTTCCGGCTTCGGCTCCTTCGGCGGCAGCTTCGTCTTCGTCACCGGCGCGGCCGGCGGAAAGGCAAAGAGCACATTGGGGGACTGGCACACCTCCGCCACCTCGCTGCGGGGCATGAACGGACAGCGCTTCACGTATTTCTTCCCCGCCAACGGCACTCTCGGCAGTGTCTGGGGCACCGACCTGTACACCGACGACTCGTCCATCGCCACCGCGGCGGTCCATGCGGGATTGATCACCGCCGAAAAGGGCGGCACAGTGACATTCGAGATCCGCGCCGGCGCCTCCGCCTACAAGGGGAGCACCCGGAACGGCGTGACCAGCTCCGACTACGGCGCCTATGACGGCAGCTTTGCCTTCGTGTCCGGTTCGGCCCAGGAGAGCAAGGAGCTGATCAGTGACTGGAAGACCAGCGCCAGCGCACTGCGGGGCAAGCACGGCCAGCGCTACACGTTCGTATTTCCTGCCGGCGGCACGCTGGGCAGCGTCTGGGGCACCGACTTGTACACCGACGACTCGTCCATCGCCACGGCCGCCGTCCACGCCGGCCTGATCACCGCCGCCAAGGGCGGCACGGTGACCATCGAGATTCGCCCCGGCGCCGCCTCCTACACCGGCAGCACCCGAAACGGCGTGAAGAGCTCCAACTACGGCTCCTTCGGCGGCAGCTTCGTCTTCATCGTGCCGCCCCCCAAAAAGTAGTTCCGACCCCGTAGGCCGCATTCACCGAACGCGGCCTACGGCAGGATTCTTCAATACCTCGCGGCCTGGCGGTCGAACCGCGCATTCGATGAACGCGCGCCCGTTAAATTCGTCCGACCTTGCGGCCTCCGGCCGCGAGTGGCCGCGGCAGGATTCTGCCGCGCAAGCAGCGGAGGAGCGCAGTCCGGACCGGCAGGTCCGGGTGCGCGAAGTATCCGGAATATCCGTCAGCTCCGCAGGAGCGGGAGAAAGTGAGGTCCCAGCAGTCCCATAGCTGAATGTTCTTTGCTTGCCACATATTGAATCCATTGCCACGATCCCGTCACCGCTGCGCGGCCCCGCCCGCAACTCCATAATCCAAACGCCCGGGCCTGACGGCCCGGGCAATTTGCTGCGGCCATTGGCGCAGCCGGGCCGCGGGATCAACCAACAATCCCATGGATCTTGCGGAGTCATCGGGCCGCGTCCGGCGGACGCCACCGACGTCTGCCCGGCGAACTAACCGTTGACACGCTGCTCCCCTCCCTCGAAAATGGATCCGCTGCGGCTACCGGTACGCCCGCCAGAACCCAGCCCATCGCCGCCGCCACCTGAGGGTGGGGCCACCGGTCAGCGGCCGAATTTCATCCGTTGAGGATTGTGCCATGATCCCCATTCTCTCCGTAGTCGGCAAGTCCGACTCAGGCAAGACCACCCTGCTTGAAAAGCTCATTCCGGAACTCACCCGGCGCGGCTGGCGCGTGGCAACGGTGAAGCACGATTCCCACGGCTTCGAAGTGGACCACCCGGGCAAGGACAGCTACCGGCACAAGCAAGCCGGCGCCCACACCGCCATCATTGCCTCGCCGTGGCGGCTGGCGCTGATCCGGGACGTGGAGCGGGATCTGACGCTGGACGAGATCCGCGACCGGTTCATCCAGGACGTGGACCTGGTCCTGTCCGAAGGATACAAGAGCGACCGCCAGCCCAAGATCGAGGTGTTCCGGCCCGAGCAGCATGGTGAGCCCATCTGCAAGCGGAGCGACGGCCTGGTGGCCCTGGTCAGCGACACCGACGTCGACCTCGGCGTCCCCCGTTTCGGACTCGACGACGCCGCCGGACTGGCCGGGTTCATCGAGACGCGTTTCCTGGAGCAGCCGCGGCCCGGCCACGTCAGCGTGCGTGTGGACGGGCGGGCGGTGCCCATGAAATCATTCGTCCGTGATTTCATCGCCGGCGCTGTCCGCGGAATGCTGGGCGCACTGAAGGATTGCAACTCGAAGGGGACCATCGACGTGCATGTGGAGCGGGAGAAGGAGGAGGGTGAATAGGTGAATAGGTGAATAGGTGAATAGGTGAATAGGTGAATAGGTGAATAGGTGAGTGGGAATGAGGTGGATTTCATTGATCATTTTTTATTGATCAATGGTCATTGGGCGTTTCGGATTGTCGTGTCTGTTGGTTATTTATCGTTGCATATCTTTCATTGGCTATTTGGAAGCGATAAAAATTTGCCCGGGATGGGGGATCTGGAACTTCTGGGAGCCGGAGGCTGGGACTCAGCACACAGAACCAAGAACCGAGGTCCCAAGTCCGAATTCCGAGGTCCGATGATCGGTAACGAGCCTCGAGTCTCGATGACGATTACGAGTACGATCACGAGCACGAGCTGAAAGATGGCGATTTACACGACGGCGTGCCCGCGGAACTGCTACAGCACCTGCAGCCTAAGGGTGGAGGTGCTGGATGGGCGCATCCGCCGCATCGAGCCCCACCCCGGCAACCGGGCCACCGCTGACGGCGTCTGCCTCAAGGGGCTGAGCTACCTGGAGCGGGTGTACTCGCCGGACCGCATTCTGACGCCGCTGCGCCGCACCGCCACCGGCGCCTTCGTGCCCATCCCGTGGGACGACGCGCTGGATCTCATCACGGACAAGCTGCAGCGTCTCCACGATGACCCCGGCCCCCAGAGCGTCCTCTACTACACCGGCAGCGGCACCAAGGGCCTGCTCAACGGCGTCGGCATGAGCTTCTGGCGTCGCTGGGGCGGCTGCACCACCACCTACGGCGATCTGTGCTGGCCCGCTGGTCTCGAGGCGACGCGGCTCACCCTGGGCGAGGTGAAGCACAATGCGCCGTGGGACCTGGCCAACGCGCGCCTCATCGTCATGTGGGGGAAGAACACCGCCGAGACCAACGTCCACCAGATGGCCCATGTGGACGCGGCGCTGGTCGCCGGCGCGCGCCTCGTGGTCATCGACCCCCGCCGCACCGAGACCGCCGAGCGGGCCGAGCTGCTCATCCAGCCGCGCCCCGGCACCGACGGGGCCCTGGCCCTGGGGGTCGCCCACCTGCTCATCCGCAACGGCTGGATCGACCGCCCCTTCATCGACGCCCACGTGCTCGGCTTCGACGCCTTCGCCGAGCGGGCCGCCCTGTGGCCGCCCGAGCGTGCGGCCGCGACGGCCGAGGTGCCCGTGGCCGCCGTCCACCGCCTGGCGGAGCTCATGGGCACGGTCCGTCCCGTGACGGTGTCGCCGGGCTTCGGCATGCAGCGCTACACCAACAGCGGCCAGACCATGCGGGCCATGCTGGCGCTGCTGGCCATCACCGGCCAGATCGGCCGCCCCGGCGCCGGCTGGATGTACGCCAACCTGCAGACCCAGATCTTCAGCCCGGTGAAGGATCCGCTCGACTTCTATCCCCCCGAGCAGCCCGACGGCGTGGTGCGGGTGAGCGTATCCACAGCACGTCTGGGCCCGGACATGCTGGCCCAGAACGATCCGCCGCTCCGGATGGCCTGGGTGGAACGCGGCAATCCCATCCCCCAGAACCCCGAGACCCACTCGGTGCTGAAGGCGTTCCGGGCCCTGGAGTTCCGGGTGGTGGTGGAGGAGTTTCTCACCGACACCGCCCGCGAGGCCGACCTGGTGCTGCCGGCCAAGACGCTGTTCGAGCAAACCGACGTCATCGGCGCCTACTGGCATCCGTACATTCAGCTCCGCCAGAAGCTCATCGAACCGCCGGGCGAGGTGAAGCCGGAGACGGAAGTTTATCGCCTGCTCGCCCATCGCCTCGGCTTCCCCGCCGAGGCGATCGCGGCGGAGATCCCCGGCCCCGCCGACGCCGACATCGAGCGATGGCTGGCGGGGCGTCTGGCGCCCTTCCCGGGGCTGACCCTGGAACGGCTGCGCGAGGGGCCGGTGCCGGCGCCCGGCACCGAAGAGGTGGCCTATGCCGATGGCCGTTTCGCGACGCCGTCGGGGCGGATCGAGCTTTACTCCGAGGAGGCACGCACCCGCTGGGGGCTGGATCCGCTCCCCGACCACACCGAGCCGGCGGAGTCGCCCCGGCGCGCCGGATCCGAGCGGTCGCGCTATCCGCTCCAGTTCCTCACGCCCAACACCAAAAACCGAATTCACTCCCAGTTCAACAACCTGAACGTGATCCGTCAGTTCGGCGACCGGCCTCAGGCGTGGCTCAACCCCGCGGACGCCCGCGTCCGCGGCGTGGCCGACGGCGACCGGGTGCGCATCTTCAACGACCGCGGCGAGCTGCGGATCGAGGCCCGGCTCGACTTCAGCCTCCGTGCCGGCTGCGTGGTGGTGACCAACGGCTGGTGGCTGTCCCAGGGGGGCGCGGTGAATCTCACCTCCCGCGCCCGCGAGACAGACATGGGCTTCGGCGCCGCCTTCCACGACAACCTGGTGGAGGTGGAGCGGGCATGACGGAGCAGCGCGCCTTCCACGTAGACCTCAACCGCTGCACCGGCTGCGGCGCCTGCGTCATCGCCTGCGGCAACGAGAACGAGCTCCCGGCGGGCCGCGCCTGGCGGCAGGTGCACACCTTCAACGAGGCTCGCCACCCGGCGCTGCCGGTGGTGCACCTGTCGCTGGCGTGCAACCAGTGCGCCGACCCGGCCTGCCTGCGGCACTGCCCCGCGGCGGCCTACCGGAAGGATCCGGCCACCGGCGTGGTCACCATCGACGAGGCGCGCTGCATCGGCTGCACCTACTGCGCCTGGGCGTGCCCCTACGACGCGCCGCGTTACAACCCCGAGAAGCGCCTCATGGAGAAGTGCACCTTCTGCGCCGAGCGGCTGGCCGAAGGCCGGGAGCCGGCCTGCGTCGCCTGCTGTCCCACCGGCGCCCTGCAGCTGGACACCCTGACGCCCGCCGGCGACCCGGCTGCGCCCGGGTTCACCGCGGCCGGCCTGGGCCCGGCTATCCGCTTCACCCTGCCCCGCCGCAAATCGCCGCCCGAGCTCACCGCCCCGCCCGACCCGGCGGCGGTGGCCGCACTTTACCCGGGCGCGCTGCGCTGGCCCGCCGCGAAAATCACCCTGCGGAGCGAATGGCCGCTGGCGCTCTTCACCTGGACCGCCGTGGTGCTGGCGGCGCTTGCCGCCGCGTCGGCGGGCGACGCGCTGGCCGTGCCGCCGCTGCCGTTCCTGGCCGCCGGAGCGGCGGCCCTTCTCCTGAGTGCGTTCCACCTGGGACGCAAGGCGAGGGCCTGGCGGGCGGCGGCGAACTGGCGCACCTCGTGGCTGAGCCGCGAGATCGTCCTCTTCCCCCTGTTCCTGGCGCTGGCCGGCGCGCATCTCCTGCGGCCGGACCGGCCGCACCTCGGCTGGATCGCCGCCGTGGCGGGCTTCGCGGCGCTCATCGCCATCGACCGCGTCTACCAGGTGGCCATGCAGGTTGGGCCGCTGAATTTCTTGAGCGACCAGGCGCTGCTGACCGGGTTTTTCCTCACCGGCGTGCTGTACCGCGATCCGTGGCTCTATGTGCCCGCCGGAGGGCTGAAGCTGGCGCTGTACGCCTACCGGAAACTGCGACGGTGGGACGGATTCCGCCTCGGCTCGGCGGCGATGTCGGCGTTGCGTGTCGCCGTGGGCTTCGGGCTGCCGCTACCGGGGCTGTTGATGGGCGGCCCCGCAGGTTCGTTCCTCGCCACGGTGGCGGTGATCGCGGGGGAGTTCATCGACCGGTGCGAGTTCTACGGGGAGCTCGAGGTGATCACGCCGCGCCGCCAGCTCCGACTGGATCTCGACGCTGCGCTCGCAAACACCGAAGGTTCGTCTCGTCAAGACGTCAAGACGCAAAGATAACTCCATTGTGTTGCTTCTCCAGCCGTCCATGCCTGGCGGGCAGAAGCCGACGTGCGGATCCCTGTGTCCCCTGCTTGCGGCTTCGTCATTGTAATAGTCCGTTTTGTCCCTGAAAAGGCCCGCTCCGTGAGAAATCGAGCCCATCTCCTCGTAGAAGCGGTTACGAGCAGCCCATCAGGAGGAGACGCATGGACCGCCTGCCGCCATTCCGGAGCATCGCGCTGCTGATCGCACTGTCCGTGGCTGCCGTTCCCCTTCTGCGCGCAAACGCTCCGGGGCACCCGGCAGACAACACCGTAGCGCCGGCCGCACTGGCCGTCGCCACGTATGCCGGCTCCGAAGAGCAGGTCCGTTCGGTCCGGGCGCTGGTGCGCAGCCTCCGCGAGCGCGGCGGGGCGTATCGCGACAGCGTGGTGCATGTCGTCTTGACCGACCCGGACCGCGTCCCGGGTGACGCACTGCGGGGCGCCGGCGTGGAACTCGTGCCGCTGGCCCTGGAGCCGGCGGTGCTCGACTACCCCCTCGCCCTGAAGGCCTTCGCCGCGGCGGAGGTGGAACGGCGCGTCCGGGGAAAGGCGGCCACCCTCGCCTGGCTGGACCCCGGCGTGCTTATCCTGCAGCCTCCGGCGGCGCTGGACCTCGGCAACGCGGTCGATGCCACGGTACGGCCGGTGTCACTGGCGAACACCGTGGGCATCCCGCCGGGCGCACCACCGGACGCCTACTGGGCGCCCATTTACGCGGCCACCCACCTCGACTTCCGCGCGCTGCCGGCAGTCGAGACGGTGGTGGACGCGGTTCCGGTCCAGCCATACTACAACTGCGAAGTCTACGCCCTCAATCCAGAACTCGGGATCTGCGAAGAGTGGGGGCGAATATTAGCGGGTCTGTTGAACGACCCGACGTACCAGCAAGCTGCCTGCACCACTTTCCTCAAGCGGCTCTTCCTGCACCAGGCGGTGCTCAGCGCCGTGCTCCAGTCCCGGGTCGCCCCGGACCGCCTCCGGCCGCTCCCCCTGACCGCAGGTTACCCGTTCAACCAGCACGCGCAGCTCGCGCCCGAGCGGCGGGCGGCGTCTCTCGACGCCATTGCCGCAGTAATCTTTGACACCGCCTGGCAGCAGAAGCCGGACTGGCTGGGCACCATCCCTGTAAGCGAGCTGCTCCGCACGTGGCTGTCCGACATCTACATCGAGTACCTGGGGCTGGCCGACGGCGTCTACCGGATCGAGGGCTCATGCAACGCCTATCTCGTCACCACGGCGGACGGCAGCCTCCTCATCGACCCGGCGGGCGCGGACGTGGCACCGGAGTACTTCCGGAGACTCCTGGCGCGACATCCGCTTCAGGCGATGCTGCTCACCCACGCCCACGAGGATCATGCGGCTAACGCCACGCGCCGCCGGGCACTCGAGGGGTTGAAGGCGGGCACGCACAACTACATCGAGCGTATCTGGCTCGACTACGGCATCCGCACCGTAAAGGAGAACGGCGGTGAATGACACGGAGCAATTTCGACACTACGGTCCCGTGACCGTGCTCTGTACGGCTCGAACCTACGGTCCCGCCCTCACTCTTCTGCGGCACTTGCACGCGGCGGGAGCGGTGGTCGTCGGGTCGCCGGCCGGGCGGACGGGCGGCGGCCCCGAACCCCTGCGGCGGTTCGAGGTGGACCATATCGAACCGTCCACCGACCGTCTGCATGCCCTGACGCCCGTCGACCGGGGTATGCAACCCTTTGCATTCAGCCTGCAGTGAGGCGCGCAATGCCCCGCTGAGGCGTCGAGACGCCATGAGACACGGTCGGCCTTTGGGGATGACACTGCCTGGAGGGAAAATATGCAACGACTCCTGCTGGCGAGCCTGATCCTGCTTGCCGCCGCGCGACCTTCCGCCGGCCAAACAGCGGCGCCCACCAACCGACCGGCGAAGACCATCACCGTCCTCGTCCTCTTGGGTGAGTGGTTCGGCGACACCTACTTCCCGCTGCGGGACGAGATCGCCCGGCGCGGCTGGACCATGCGGCGGGTGGGCGTCGATGCCGAGTACCGCGGCTGCTACCAGAAAGCGCGCGACGTCGTGCTCACGAGCGATATCCTCATCCCCGACCTGAAAGACTTCTCCGGCTATGACTGCCTCATCATCCCCAGCGGCCCGCAATTCCGGAAATTCAACACCAATCCGACCGTCCTCCAGTTCGTCCGCGATGCCTACGCAGCGGGGGTGCTCATCGCCGCGTTCTGCACCGGCAACCGGGTGGTCCAGGCCGCCGGGCTGCTGGACGGAGCCGATGTCACGGCGATTCACCCGGCCGTCGTCACCCGCTTCCGGCCGGGCATCATCCTCGGACCCCGCGGCGGCGGCCCGCCGCCCGGCGACGGCTTTGAGAGCGCCCCGGTGAAGGAGGTCCTCGACGCCGTCGCCCGGGAATTGGCGACAGCGGAAGCGACGGCAACCGGGAGCAAACCATGAATCGAATAGTCAGGAACTGCTTGTGGTGCTGGTTGCTGCTGACGGTCGTCCCGGCGGATTTCTCCCATCTCCACGCCGGCAAGAATTCCGGCGGAGGCCTTCAGGCCGCTTCGAATACCGACACATTGACGGAGCATCGGGAACAGATGGCCAACGAGTTCCAGCCGCCGGGACTGGTGATGGACCTCCTGGGCGTCCGGCCCGGGCTGGTCATCGGCGAGGTGGGCGCCGGCCGCGGCCGGGTCACGGTCCACCCGGCGGACCGGGTGGGCGACAAGGGAAAAGTTTACGCCAACGACATCAACGCCGCTTCACTCGAATACCTGCAGGCGCGTTGCCGGCGACTGGGCCTGGACAACGTGGAAACCATCCTCAGCCGGACCGACGATGCCTGCTTCCCCAAGGAAGGCCGGACGCTGACCCGCGAGTCCGTGGGCCGGGAGGCCCGGGAAGCCGGCTTCGTCCTGGACGCGGTGATCGAGGACAAGCTCAAAGAGGACAACATCTTCATTCTCCGCCCCGCCGTACCCGACGTCCCTGCGTCGAACGACTCCGCCAAGGTCCACTCCCTCGCCCCCGGCGCGCTGGAGCCCGAAAACGAGAACGAGGCCCGGCTCAACCGACTGCAGCCCCCGGACCGGGTGCTGGACGCCGTGGGCGTGGCGCCGGGCCAGGTGGTTGCCGAGATCGGCGCGGGGCGCGGGCGGTACGCGGTCCAGCTCGCCGCCCGGGTGGGCGTCGAGGGCCGCGTGTACGCCGAGGACATCGATTCCGATGCGCTCAAGTATCTGCGCTCCCGGTGCGAACGCTGGAACATCCGGAATGTCGAGACCGTCCTGGGCGAAGTGAACAACCCGAAACTCCCCCCGGATTCGCTGGATCTTATTTTCATCATTTCATCCTTCCATCACTTCGACGATCCCGTCCCCCTCATACGCAACGCCCGCAAGGCGTTGAAGCATTCGGGGAAATTGGCCCTCGTGGAGTGGGCGCCGCGTCCGGACCGCGAGTACCTGACCCCCGAGCAGATGGCCGCAACGATGAAGCGGGCCGGCTTTGCGCTGGTGCGCACCGAGACGTTCCTGCTGTCCAACGGGCTGTACATCTACCTGTTCCGCCCGGACGGCGGCGATCACGACCCGGGACAGAAACCAACCCTGGAGAATGCCCGATGAGATTCGTCTTCGTTACCGTGCTGTCGCTCGGGATCGTGATGCTCGGCCTCGCTCAGGATCCGGACATCTTCGGGCTGGTCCGGGACGGACAGTTGGACCAGGTCGCGGCGCTGCTGGACGCGCACCCGCTGCTGGTCAACGCCACCGACCGCGCCGGCCGCACGCCGCTGTTCGCCGCCGTCTCGGCCGGCAACCGGGAGATGGCGCGCCTGCTCCTGGAGCGGGGCGCGCCGGTTCGGGCGGGCGACCACAACCTGCGCGCGCCGATCCATGCCGCCAACTGGCGCGGCGACCCGGCGATGGTCGACCTGCTGCTGGACCACGGCGCCGTGGTGGACACGCGGGCCATCGGCGCCGCCACGCCCCTGATCCATGCCTCCCTGAGCGACAATTTCGCGATGTGCCGCCACCTCATCGATCGCGGAGCCGACATAAACACACAATGCAATTCCCTGACCACGCCCCTGTATTTCGCCGTGCTCAACAACAACCGGGAGTATTGCGACTATCTCCTCCAGGCCGGGGCCGAGGTCGACGTGCCGGATTTTCTCGACCGGACGCCCCTGGCGATCGCCGTCCGGGACGGCAACTCCGCGCTCGTGCAATCCCTGATCGAGAACGGCTCGAATCCCTTCCGCAAGGACCGGCATCTCGGCCGGTCGTTGCTCCATCTTGCCGCCGTCGAAGGACATGCGGACGTCATCGAAATCCTGGTGCGGGCCGGTTTGAAGCCCGAAGCGAAAGACGACAGCGGCGCGACGGCCCTCGATTACGCCCGCCGCTACGGGCACGCCTCGGCTGCCCGGCTGCTTAGGGGACAGGAAGCGGACAGCAGCAGCCCTTCCAGCCGCGACGCCGACAGCGCCATCTCGCTGGCGGAACTTAAAGCGCGGGAAGCGGAGGTCATCAAGCTGCAGAACGGGAGCTGGGCGGTGAGCACCCGCAGCGCCCTTCTGGTCTTCGGCTACTCGGAAACCGGCGCCGCCCCTCCGGAACAATCCCTGGCCAATGGCCACCTGACGGCCGAATTCCTTGCCGCTATCGCCGGTCGGGGCCGCTGCGTCATCTACGTCGACAGGGACATCCATCCACCCGGACGTCCATTCTCCCTGGAAGGAACCAATCCGTTCTTTTCCTTCCAAAAAGACAACCCCGGGATCGCCTTCATCCTCAATCCGGCCCATGACCGCTTCTATGCCCGGTTTGAGCTGAAGCAGGCGTATTTCCCCCGGGCGGACGAATCATTGACCCTCAACGGGCTCACGGTCACGGTCCTCCCCTCTTACGGCGCTCATTCCGCCGCGGTGCTGGAAATCGACGGCTTGACGATCGTCTGGCTGACCGGCATCTGCGACAACTATCTTGTCCAGCGCCGCGACGCCGGCGTCATCGACCGATTGAAGGCCCGGGGCGTCCGGCCCGACATCCTGCTCCTCGGAACCCCTTCCGGCATCGGCCCGGAGTTCGCCCACGGCATTCGGGAAGCTTACCGGGAGACAGTCCGGTTCCAACCGAAAGCCGTTTTCGCCTTCGGCCACGAACCGCTGGAGCGGAAAGTCCGCCTCCAGCTTTCCCGGAAGCAGGCGGATCTCTCCGCCCTGCGCACGGCCGGCAACCCCGGCGACCGGTTCATCGTCCGCAATGAGGAGGCGCGCTGATGACGGCAAGATGGCCGCTCGCTTGTGTTGTCGTTCTCCTCTCGGCGGGCATGGTGGCCGGGAGCGCGCCGGATCGGGACGTTCCCGTCGCCGACGTCTTCCAGGTGATGGCGCTGGCGGACGACGGCCGGATGGACGCCCTCTGGCCGGGCTTCCGGACGCGGGACATCCCCGTGCTCGTCTTTGACGGGCGGGACACCTACCTGTTCCACGCCCCGAGCGCCCCCGAGGGGTTCGCTCCGGCGGCGCCGGACTCGGGCGTGTTCATCCACCCGGGCCGGCATCCGCTGGCGCGGGGGAATTCCGTGGCCCGGCTGGGCGAGGGCTGGGTGGCGACGAGCGTCCTCGCCGCCTCCTCGAAACGGACGGGCGAGACGTACGCGTTGAAGGACATGGCCGGCATCATCGTGCACGAGCAGTTCCACGTGTTCCAGCGGACGCGCCACCCGCGTTGGCGGCCCAACGACGGGGTGCTGCTCCGCTACCCGGCCGAGACGGCCGAGGCGCTGGCGCTGCGGCGCCTGGAGAAGGAGGCCTTCCGGCGGGCGGTAACCGCGGCGGAGCCGGCGGCCATGGCCGGGTGGACGCGGCAGGCGCTGCATCTCCGGCAGGAGCGGCTCGGCCCGCTCCCCGAGCCGTTCGTCACGTACGAACAGGAGCTGCAGCGCACCGAAGGGCTGTCGGACTACGTCGAGCGGATGGCCCGCCGGGTCGATCCGCTCGACGCGTCGAACATCACCGACGGCATCGCGCCGGCGGGCGTCCGCGATCTCGGCTACTGGGAGGGGCGCTGGATTGCCATGATTTTGGACGCGCTGCGACCGGACTGGAAGGCGCGCCTGGAAGCGGACGACCGCCTGTACCTGGAGGATCTGCTCGTCGCCGCTCTCAGCGAGAGGCCGGAGGCGTTCCGGGCCTTCAGCCGCGACGAGCAGGAAGCGTTCCGCGCCGCGGCCCGGGCGGACCTGGCCGCGTGGCAGGCGCGCAAGACGGATGAACTCGCCCGCCACGACGCGGCGCCCGGGTACCGCATCGAGATCCGGGCCGCCGCCCGGCCGCTCGCCATCCGTCTGTTCGAGCCGCTGGCTATGGAGATCCTGGCCGACGGCGGCGTGTACCACCGGCTGGTCTTCGTCGCCGGTACCGACGGGAGCAGCCTGCGGATCATGAATCATCCCAGCCTGACCTGGTTCGATGACTCGCTCCGGGTGGTGCGGGTGTGCGTCCACGGGCTGTCGCAGCCGCCGGAGATCCGCGAGGGCGAGAGACGGTTCGTCGTGCGGCAGGGGGACGTGTCCATCGAGTTGAGCTACGCCCGGCTCACCGTCGAGGGCGACCGGTTCATCGTCGAGATGTGAGGGCGGCCCGCCGGCGCCGGCCGGCCGCTGTTTGTTTGGAAGAACTGAGACAGGAGAAAACAGATGAGAGCATGGCGGACGATTTCGATAGTGACGGCACTCTTTTTCCTGACCATGACGGCGGCGCGTCCCCAGGAAATCTTCGACGCGGTCCGCGCGGGTGACGCAGCCGCGGTCCGGGCGCTCCTTGAGCAGTCCCCCGAAGCCCTCACCGCACGCGACGGCGGCGGCAACACGCCCCTGCACATCGCCGCCGCGACGGGGGACGTGGAACTGATCCTGGTCCTGATCGAGAAGGGCGCCCCGCTGGAACTTCAGAACGCCCGGATCAAGACGCCGCTGCACCTCGCCGCGATGAACGACCGGACCGAGGCCGTGGTCGCGCTCCTCCGGAAGGGCGCCGCGATCGAAGCGCGGGACGACTACCAGCGCACGGCCCTGATTCTCTGCGCGCGGGAGCGCGGGCAGGCGGCCACCGGCCGGGTGATCATCGAGGCCGGGGCCGACGTGAACGCCGTCGACAAGTTCGGCTCGAGCGCCCTCGGACTGGCGGCCTGGCGGGGCAAGCAGGAGTTCGTGGACCTGCTCCTTGGCCATGGCGCCCGGCTGCCGGAAGCCCCGGCGGAGCGGCGGCAGTTGATCGCGGAAGCCGCCTCTCACGGACTAACCAGACTGTTTCAACGCCTGGCCGGCTGGATTCCGGAACTGAAGGATGCGGCCGATGGCGTTGTCCTCCTGAACTCCGCGGCCTCGGGCGGTTCCGCCGAAATCGTCTCCGCCCTGCTGGCCAAGGGATGCGATCCCGCCCGGGCCGACCGCTTTGGCTGGACGCCGCTCCACTACGCCGCCCGGGACGGCCGGACCGAGGCCGCCCGGATGCTGATTCAGCGAGGCGCCCCCCTCGACGCCCGGACCCTCATGGGCCAGACGGCCTACAACGTCGCCCGCGAGCGGGAGATGGCCGCCACGGCGGCCCTGCTCGCGGAGCGGGGCGCCGACACCGCGGCGATCCGGTTCCCGGTCCTCGAAGGCGATTTCCTGGGCCAACCGCCGCCGAAAGACCAGGCTGAATTGTTCGGCTTGGGCATGATCTCGTCGATCTGGGGCCTCCACAGCACGGCGGTGTTCTCGCCGGACGGAAACGAAGTCTACTGGGCGCCCATGATGGCGTTCCCGGGGGAGATCTATTCCCGGGGTGGCCTCCAGATGATGAAGCGGGTGGACGGCCGGTGGACGGCTCCCGCCTGGGCGTCCTTCTCGGGGCCCCGCGGCGAGGACGACGTGCCGTTCTTCTCGGCGGACGGACGCCGGCTCTATTTCATTTCCCAGCGCCCGCTGCCGGGCGAGAGCCAGCCTGGGAGCGAGAAGATCTGGTTCACCGACCGGACCGCCGCCGGCTGGTCCGACCCCCAGCCGCTCGATCCGGCCGTCAACGCGCATCCCATGCACTGGCAGTTCTCCCTGGACTCGGCCGGGAACCTGTACTTCGCGGGACAGGGCACCGACAGCCACGGCCTGGACGACATCTATTTGGCCCGGTTTTCCGGCGGCGCGTATGAGCCGCCGGTCAACCTGGGAGCCCCCGTCAACTCGGCGGCCGGCGAGAATTCGCCCTTCATCGCCCCGGACGGGAGCTATCTCCTGTTTTCCCGGCAGTACGACATCTGGGCGAGCTTCCGCGACGCCGCCGGGACATGGTCCGAACCCGTCCGGCTGGGCCCCGAGATCAACAGCCCGTCCATCGAACTCTGTCCCATGGTCACGGCCGACGGCAAGTACATCTTCTTCCTGAGCCAGCGCGACGGCGCGAGCCACTCTTACTGGGTCCGCGCCGACATCATCGAAAAGGCCCGGCCGCGCCCGCCGGCGGCGGAGGCGGCCGGCGGCGATTACGCCGTGACGTTCTATTCCGGGCGGGACGGCAACAAGGAGGTCTACATTCTCCATCCCGGACAGAAGGAGCCCGTGAATCTGACCCGCCACCCGGCCCAGGACCTTTGCCCCGCCCCGTCCCCGGACGGCCGGCGGATCGCGTTCCTCAGCGACCGGGACGGCAACATGGAGATCTACAGCATGGCCGTCGACGGCAGCGACGTCCGCCGGCTCACCACCTCCCCCGATAAACTGGGGAATCCCGAGTTCACCCCCGATGGCGACAGCATCCTGTTCGTCCGGGATTTCGGGGAGCGCACCGAGATCTGGATCATGGCCGCCGACGGCGCCAATCCGCGCCGCCTGACAAACAACGCCGCCCGGGATGAGCGGCCGTTCATGTCGCCCGACGGATCGAAGATCGTCTTCATGTCCAACCGCGACGGCAACTACGAGATCTACACCATGGCGCCTGACGGCAGCGGCCAGACGCGCCTGACGAACACGCCGGAGTGGGAGATCTTCCCGGCCTGGTCCCCCGACGGCCGGCAGATCGCCTACTCCCAAAAGTTCCGGGCCGGCGGCCGCATGGAGGGCATGATCCGGGTGATGAACACCGACGGCTCGAACGACCGGGCGATCACGGCCGTCGCGACCCGGGACGAGAACGCCGTGTGGTCGCCCGACGGCCGCTTCATTCTGGTCCAGAGCGTCCGCGACGGCAATTTCGAAGTGTACCGGATCGATGCCGACGGCGGGCACCCGGTCCGCCTCACGGACAATCCGGCCTGGGACGGCTGGGCCGCGTTCGTGCCTGTTCAGAAAGCGAGACAAGAATCGCATTGAAAGCAGGGAGGACACATGAGACACCGCACCACCTGGATTGCAATTATTGTGACCGCCGTCCTCGCGGTGGGCTACCTGGCCGCCGCGGATGAACCCGCCGACCGCGCCGCGGTGCAACGCGCCATCGAGCAGTCCATCGGCTGGGCCATCGAGAAGGACTTCGATGCCATGTTCCGCCTGTGGGCCGACGACCTGTTCCACTTCTGGCTCTTCTCCGACAGCCAGGTGATCGGGCTCGACAATTTCAAGAAGCACGCGGAGCAGTGGCGCGACCCCGACTTCCGCGGCACCCGCTTCGAGTTCCGCGACCTGCGCATCGTGTTCTCGCGCTCCGGCGACGTGGCCTGGTACTCCTGCCGCCTCGACGACTGCGGCTCCTTCAAGGGGAAGGAGTTCTGCCTCAAGGACGTCTTCCAGACCGGGGTGCTGGAGAAGCGCGACGGCCGCTGGGTGCACGTCCTGATGCACGGCTCCTACCCGGTGGACAAAATTCCCGAAAACTTTGTCCGCCGGTTCTATCGCGACCTGTTCGAGAAGCCGGCGGCAACGGAAGCAAAGCCGCCCGGAGCGACACCGGAGGTGTTCGCGCCGGGCGTCGTCTCCCGGGACGGCATCCAGATGAAGCTGACCATGTCCGCCGACGGCGCCGAAATTCTCTACACTGAACGGGACCCGGCGACAAACGCCGTGTCGTTCCTCAGCCGGCGCCGGGCAGGAGATTCGTGGGGTGAACCGGTTGCCCTCCCATACGCGCGGGAGTACATGGACATCGAGCCCAGCCTGTCCACCGACGGCCGAAAGATCCTCTTCGTCTCCAACCGGCCCGCCGGCGGCGGGGGCGAACCGGGAAAATTTCCGGATGTCTGGATGGCGGAAAAGACGGGAGATCGATGGGGCTTCCCCGTCCGGCTGGGTCCGCCGGTCAACACCGCCGACCCCGCCGACATCGAGGCTCATCCGGCCTTCGGGCCGGACGGCGGGATCTATTTCATGCGGCAGAACGGCAACAGCCGCCGTCTCCTCCAGGCCGCGCGCCTCGGCGACGGGTTCGACGAACCGCGCTCCCTACCCCTGACGGACGATCTGTTCGCCGGCGGGTTCAGCGGGCCGTGCCTGTCTCCCGACGGCCGGATCCTGCTGATGCACTCGCGCCGGGATGGCGGCTTCGGGAACTGGGACCTCTACGTCGCGTTCAGGGACGAATCGGGCGGCTGGAGCAAGCTGATGAACCTCGGCCCTGTCGTCAACACCGACCAAGCCGAGTCCAGTCCCGCCTTCTCGCCGGACGGCCGGTCCATCTTCTTCACTCGGGATACGGACATCTACCGGGTTTCCGCGACAGTCATCGAAGCGCTGAGACCGAAGCAATAGCGAAAGAGATGATTGCAACATGAAAAAATTCGCAATCATTCTGTGCTTGCAGGTGATGGCATTGAGCCTGTCGGTACAGCCAGGCGAGGACCCAGAACAGATCGGCTCCTACCTGGGGCAGAAGCCGCCGGGAAGGACGCCGGAGGTTTTTGCGCCGGGGATTGTCTCCACCGGGGCGCACGAGTTCGCCGGCTCATTCACACCCGACGGCCGGGAGTACTACTTCACCCGCCGCGAGTCGCGGCAGAGTCCCACCCGCATCATGGTCACGCGATGCATCGACGGCACCTGGACGCCGCCCGAACCGGCCGCCTTCAACGCCACCGCGGCCGGGCCGAACGCCATGTCGTTCGAGCCCATGGTGACGCCCGACGGGAAACGGCTCTATTTCTCCTCGGACCGTCCCCTGACCGCCGGGAGCGGACCGGCGGGGCCACCTCAGTTGAATATCTGGTACGCGGAGCGCGCGGGCGACGGCTGGGCCGCGCCGCAGGACGCGGGCACGCCGTTCAACCCCATGCAGGTCATGTACGTTTCCACGGCTCGGTCGGGGACGATCTACACCACGGACATTTCCAAGGGACCCGCCGGAGCCGCCATCGCCGTCATGAAACCAACCGCGAGCGGCTACGGGGCCCCGCAGCGTCTGGGGCCGCCGGTCAACGGCGATACGCCGGGCATGTACCCATTCATCGCGCCCGACGAGTCGTACCTGATCTTTTCGCGCATGCGGCCGGGAGAAGCCATCGATCAGGTCCTGTTCGTATCCTATCGAAACGCGGACGGGAGCTGGGGGGAACCCCGGGCGCTGGACTTGGGGATGCGGGCGGGCACGCCGTGCGTGTCCCCCGACGGGAAGTACCTCTTCTTCAGCGGCGGCGAACGGGGGAAGAGTGACATTTACTGGGTCTCGGCCGAGATTCTCCGCGCGTCGGCTCAAACTCGCTGAGGACGAGCGCCGATTGGATACGTATCAATCGGATATGTCATTTATAGGAGGAAGACCATGTTGCACCGACTCATTGTTGTGGCGGCCCTGCTGACGGCTCTGGCGGGCCTGGCGGGCGCGGGCGGGACCGTCGAAGGGTTGCCCCTGCACGTGAAGCAGCTCGCCCCCGGCGTCGTCCGCGTGTGGGTGGGCGACCAGATCTCGTCCACCGCCGTCTGCGCGATCGCCACCCAGAAGGGGATCGTGGTGATCGACAGCACCGACATCCCGAAGTTCGACCAGGCGTTCCGCCAGGTCATCGCCAAGGAGCTCGGGCGCAGCGACTTCAAGTACCTCATCAACACCCACGGCCACGCCGATCACACCAACGGCAACGGCGTCTACGCCGACTGCCAGATCATCGCCCACGAGCGCGTCGTGGAGATGATGAAGGAGAACCAGGGCAACTTCGCCCGGCAAATCATCTGGCGCACCGAGGACATCCAGCGGCAGAAGGATCAGATCGCCTCGGGCAAGCTGACCCCGGAGCAGAAGACGGCCGCCGAGGAGCGGATCATCATCAACACGCTGTCCATCGAATTCCTGAAATTGAAGCCCGCACCCACCTTCCCCACCAAGACGTTCACCGACACGATGACTCTGGATTGCGGCGACGTCACCTTCGAGCTGTACCAGGCCGGCGGCACCCACACCAAGAGCGACATCTTCATTTTCGCCCGGCAGAAGGGGATCCTGTTCACCGGCGACATGATGTGCGACAAGTGGCTCACCGACACGCCCGGCTGTCTGGCCACCTTCGCCGTCCATTCGGGCGAAGTCGCGGATTACCCCGTGCTGGTTCGGAACTGGCAGGCGCTGCTCGACCGCGGCGGCGAGATCCAGATGTACGTCCCCGGCCACTGGAACGGCGAACTCAGCGCCGCGGGCTTCCGATCCCGCTTCGACTACCTGCAGGCCCTGCTGGCCGACGTGCCCGCCATGATCCAGGCGGGCAAAACGTTCGACCAGATGGTCGCGGAGTACACGCTCCAAGCCAAGTTTCCCCAACTAGTGGGCAGCCCCGGCATCAGCCCCAACGGGCAGCGGATCTCCATCGAGCATCTCTACCTGATCCACACCGGCAAGATCTCGGTGGGCCAAGCCCTGTGGGAAATGATTCGAGATGAGACCTTCGCCGCCGAATTCCCGCCGCTGCGCGCGAACGTTCTGAAAAACCAGAACAAATACTTCTTCTCCGAAGCCCAGCTCAACGCCATGGGATACGTCCTGCTCAACGAGCAGAAGAAATCCGCGGACGCCCTGCAGGTCTTCGAGTTCATGCGCGAGCTGTACCCCGAGTCGTGGAACGCCTACGACAGCCTGGCCGAGGGCGTTTACGCCACGGGCAACAAGCAGAAAGCGCTGAAACTGTATCAGAAATCCGTAGAGCTGAACCCTAGGAACGAGAACGGTGTGAAGTGGATCGCGAAGATCGAATCGGAATTGAAATAAGGTCCCAGCGACCGTCCCCGACCGTCGCTCGGGCGGGGACGGTCTGGAGTCAACCATGGCAAAAATCATTCGGATCGCGCTGCTGGCGCTCTGCGTCACGCTACCAGCGGCCGCGACGGATCCCATCGCCGCCGACCGCGAGGCGGACCGGGCCGAGATCGCTCGGGTGATCAGTTCGGTGATCGGCTGGGCCAAGGACAAGAACCTCGAGCTGTTTTACGGCTCCATCGCCAACGACGAGGACTACATCAGCGTGACCCCGGGCCGGCGGGTGATCAAGCGGTTCGAGGACGTCAAGGCGAACGCGCCGTTCTGGCTGAGCCCCGATTTTCAGTACGTCCGCCACGAGCTGAAAGACCTGGAGATCACGTTCGCCCGTTGCGGCGAGGTGGCCTGGTTCTACTGCGTGCTTGATGACATCAACACGTACAAGGGCGAGCCGGCCTCGTGGGAGAACACCCGCTGGACCGGCGTCGTGGAGAAGCGCGACGGCCGCTGGGTGGTGGTGTCGCAACACTTCTCATTTGCCAGTGACCGGTGAGACCCGCGGCCCAGTTTGACTGTCCGATAGCCAAGGAGTCCCGCATGAAGCGCATCAGCATTGTGTCTATGGTGCTATGGTTGATCGCCTGGGGCGGTGCATGCTGCGGTGCCGATGTCCAGCGGTTTGAAATGCGGTCCGAGACCGTCGGCGCCACCTACACCATCGAGGTGGTGCTCCCAGCCAGGGCGGCGGCGGGTGATGCCCGGTACCCGGTGGTGTATTGCCTGGACTGGTATATCCTTGGTGATTACCTCCAGTCGCTGCCCAAGCTTATGGACATGGGCCGGCTGACGGAACCGTTCGTCATGGTGGGCATTAGCCAGCCGGGAGGGATGCACGAGTGGGCCACGACACGCACCCGGGATTTCACGCCCGGCCGGCCCACGGACGACTATTCGAAGCAGAATACGTATCCCAGCGCCGTCGAGCTGGCGGGCGGAATGACGCGATTCTCCACTTTCCTAAAAAACGAACTCGTTCCTCGCATTGAGGCGTCTTTTCCAGCGGATCCCTCCCGGCGCTGCCTGATGGGATATTCGTTGGGCGGCCTGATGGGGACGTGCGTCCTGGCACAGGACCCGCAGCTTTTCCAATATTACCTGATTGGCAGCCCGTCGCTCTGGTATAACGATTTCGGGCTGGCCGTCGAATTGGACAAGCTGACGGCGGAAAAGCTCCGCGGAGTCCGGGGCGTCTATCTCTCCGTCGGCGACGCGGAATCGTGGGAAATGCTGAAAGGGTACGGACTGTTACGCGATGCTTTGATGAAACGAGATCTCCGTGAGCCCCAGCTGAAGGCCGAGATCATCCCGGATTCCGGGCATGTCGGCGGGATGCCCATTTCACTTTACAACGGACTCCGGTTCTTGTTCCGTCGGAAATGACCGGTTCCAAAGATCCTCTTTGCACCTCAGCCCCTCAGCGCCGCGGCGGTTTTCAGGTGTTGCCGTCCCCTGATCATGAAATTCTGTCGACCGGCTGTGCCAGACCTTGTATGATTGTAACTATGGAACATCGAACCTTCTGGCCCAGCGCCTTGTTCTGGGGGGCGGCGTGGGGGTTGGCGGAAGCCACCATCGGCTTCGGGCTGCACCTGGCGCCGGTGCCCGGCCTGGCCGGGGCGGTGCTTTTCCCCGTGGGCGCCTGGTGCATGGTGAGGGCGGCGCGCGGCACCGGCACACCGGCGGCCGCCCTGGCTCTCGGTCCCGTGGCCGCCGCGCTCAAGTTGATGGATCTCGCCCTGCCTGGCGCCGACCCGTTTGCCGTCGCCAATCCGGTGGCGGCCATCCTGCTCCAGTCGCTGGCGGTGGGGGCGGTCCTGCGGCTCTGGCCGATGGCGACGGGCCGGTTGGGCGCAATGATTGGTCTTACCGCCGCCATCGGCTGGCGCGCCGGTTACACGCTTCTGCTCGCCGCTGCCGCGTCGCTGGCGCCGCTGCGCGGCGTCCTGGACCACGGCGTCGCCGGCCTGTCGCGGTTCCTCCTGCTGGAGGGCGTCGTGAACGCGCTCCTCATCGGGCTGTTCATGGAATTGGACCGGCGTCTGTCCAGCCGTTGGCCGAGGCTTGCCGCGGCGCCCCACCCGGCTGCCGCCGTCGCGCTGACCGCACTGGCCGTCGCGGCCGGCCGTTTCCTTCCCTAGTCACTTCTGAGAGACGGAACCGGCTCTGATCCACGGGCGATCCGGTGGGGCTCCTGGCAGCGGCTGGTGGGTGTTGGTCGGCCGGATCGACCGGCCGACCATTAGTCAGTTGGTCTGGGTGATCTTGGGGATGATGGAATCGATCCAACCCATGGCGGTTTCCTTGGACCCGTAGAAAGAGTGGACATTGACGCCCACGAGGCCGTTGGGGCCCTTGCCAGCCCAACCGATGCTCCAAGTCACCAGGTCAGGTCCGCTCCCCCCTCCGATCCAGGGGGTGATGGATTTGCGGCATTTGAGGATGCCGCCCCGGTAGCGCTCCTTGCCGCACGGTTCGTCCCGCGTCGCCGAGCCCGGGAGTTGTCCACCCGGATCCTCAGGCTGGCTAGCGAGAATCTCCAGGATCTGATCGACCGCCGGATTGTTCTGCCACATGATCTCGAGTTGGATGCCCTGATCCAGGTGGGGCTTGGGGAAATTCTCGTTGGGCTTGGTGGCCTGGATGATCATGGTCCCACCGAGGTTTCGCTCGTCAACCAGTTTGAATCCGGCCGGCAAAACCTGCGCTGAGGGAGGCAATTGGGCCCAGGCCACGGTTGACAGCAGAGAGAACATCAGGCAATTCAGGAATAACGTCTTTCCATGGTTCTTCATACAACTCTCCTTTGGTGTCCCGTACTGATCCGGCGCTCGTAAATGACATCGGGTGGTCCGTTTATCGGTTCATCCCCGCCGCACGACTGTCAGTATGAATCTTATGGCAGGGGAGATCAAGTCCATCCGGACACCGTCCCGGGCGGCGAATCTTCGGGTTCAGCGGCACGGAATGGGCTCCTGCTCGAATTTGCGGAGCATCGGGAAGCACGGATCCGCTCCCTACACCACCGCCAGCAGGCGGAGTCGGCACGGGCCCGCCGGCAGGTCCACGGTGACCTCCGCTCCGGGTCGGCGGTCCAGGAGCGCGCGGCCCAACGGCGAGTCGGGACTCACCAGCTGGACGGACTGTCCCCCGGTGTCCACCGACACGCCCATTCCGCCGGGCACAAGGAAGTACAGCCCGGAGGCGAGCCCGCCCTCGGCGGCGATCTCGAGGAGCGACCCGGGCCGCGCTTTGCGCGCCGGCGACAGGTCCAGGTCGTCCAGCGCCCGCAGCAGCGCCTGGCACCGCTCCACCTGCTGCATCTGGGCCGTCACAAGGTAGGTCTGCTCGTTGAACACGGCGCGCTCGCCGCGGGTGCGGGTCCGCTCGTCTCCCACCAGCATCCCCTCGCGGGCGGTTTCGGCCGCCTGCCGCGACGTTTCAGCCATCGCGGCCAGTTCGCAGCGCAGGGTGGTGAGAATCTGTTCCTTGACGGTAATATCCACGGACGAACTCCCGGCCCGTCACCGGGTCGATGCGGCGGCGGTTGATCCGGCGCATCACTTGCGGCGCGAAGCGGCGATCTCGCCCACCGCCCGGACCGCGGCGTGGATGTGCGCCTCGGTGTTGAACGGCCCGATGCCGAAGCGGACGGCGCCGTGGATCTTGTCGGTGCCGATCTGCTCGTGCACCAACGGCGCGCAGTGCAGGCCGGTGCGGCAGGCGATGCCGTAGTCCACGTCGAGCATGGTGCCGGTGTCCATGGCCTCGAGGCCGTCCACGTTGAAGATCATGACGCTGATGTGGTTCTCCAGGTTGTCGGCGCAGTACAGGGTGACGCCGGGAATGTCGCGCAGGCCGTCGCGGAGCAGCCGGGTCAGATGCATCTCCTGCTCATGGATCTTTTCCACCCCCTGCTCCAGCACCCATTTGACACCGGCGTTCAGGCCGGCCACCCCCAGGCTGTTCATGGTGCCGTACTCCAGCCGGTAGGGATACTCGTCCAGGTGCGTCTTCACGGCGGAGCGCACGCCGGTGCCACCGGCGCGGGTGTGCCGGATTTCCACTCCCTCGCGGACGCACAGTCCGCCGATGCCCGTGGGCCCCAGCAGCGACTTGTGCCCGGTGAATGCCACCAGATCGATACACTGCGCCTCCATGTTGATGGGCACCTTGCCGGCGCTCTGGGAAGCGTCGATGAGGAACAGAATTCCCGCCTCGCGGCAGCGGCGGCCGATCGCGCCGATGGGCTGGACGGTGCCGATCACGTTGGAGGCATGGTTCACCGCCACCAGACGGGTGTTCTGCTTGAACCGGCGGGCGATCTCGTCGGGATCCACAAAACCCTGTGCGTCGAAGGGCACGTAGTCGAGATCGATGATCCCGTCCTTGAAGAGGTGATACAGCGGCCGCAGCACCGAATTGTGTTCCACGTTCGTCGTGATGGCATGATCACCGGGTTCCAGCACGCCGAAGATGGCCAGATTCAGGGCGTCGGTGGAGTTGTAGGTGAAGACCAACCGGTTGGGGTCGGTGCCGTGGAAGAAGTCGGACAGGAGTTTCCGGGTATCCTCCACCATGGAGCCGGCCTCCATGCACATGTCGTATCCGGACCGTCCTGGGTTCACACCGTAATTCCGGTAAAAGAAGTCCATGTACTGATACACCGACTCGGGCTTGGGGAACGAAGTGGCTCCGTTGTCCAAGTAGATGATCGCATCCATAAGCGTCCTGCCTTTTTTAAATATATTATAAAATTTTATAATAGTTTCATTTTTTGATCAACAAAAAAGTCGGCGAAAGCATTAAATAATATACGCGACCGAATGATTATGCCAAGCATCAAA
>JAAYUB010000036.1 GCA_012517875.1 Acidobacteriota bacterium
CGGGCCTGCAGGTGAAAGATGTAGGTTCCGGGCGGATCGGAGACCCACCATTCGCCACCGGGGGGCGCCCCTTCCTCCGTCCGACCCATCTGGCCGATCCAGTCGAGGGTCATCTGGTCACCGGTGACACGGATTTCGATGGTCTGGTCGATGTTGCGTTTGGTACCGTAATACCAGCGCTGCCGATAGACGCCGTCGGGGCCCTTCACGAGCGGCGGAAAGACCACCGTGCGGAAGCGCCACCAGCAGTGGCTGGTGTAGGTCAGGTGGATTCCGTCGGCGAGGGTGGAGACGACCCGCCCGGACTCGTCGCGCCGGACGTCCCGCTGGTGGGCCTCGTCGAGGGAAATCCGGTCGTAGTTGTACAGGACGTACGCCTCGCCGGTCACGCCGGGGAACCGGCTGGCGAACGCCTTCATGTCGCCGCGGCTGAACGCGGTATGGAAGATCCGACCCGGCAGGGAGACGGCCGTCGCGCTGCCGGAGAACGCCTCCGTGGAGCTGGCGCGCATCTGCCGGCAGCGCTCGGTCTTGGGCAGCGGATACCGGTCGATGAGGTTGTGCCATTCGCCGATCCATTCCCCCTCGAGGCCGGCGGGCAGCAACGCCTGGATGGCCTGGCGGTGGCGGCTCCGGGCGTGGCATTTCTCCGCCAAGGGATTGGGCGGGTCGCCGAGCCGGTTGAGATCCGCCAGCACGGTTTGCAGCTGCTGGGTCAGGTCGTGCATGGAGCGCGCCTGGCCCGCGGCGGCGTCCACAGCGGCCCGGGTGGCATTGACATTTCCCAGCCCTGCGGCGATGGCGGCGTCCTGCATGCTCTCCTCGAACGCCGGCTCCGTGCCGGAGAGCCGGGCGGTGACCCACAGGTATTGCGCCAGCAGCGGATTCAGCTTCACGAAGTAGTCGTAATCGGGGGCGTTGGGGAAGTCGAAGAACGGCGCCCACAACGATTCGAAGTACTTCGACTGCTCCGGCGACATGGCGCCGTACACGCGACGCACCGACTCCATGGCCCGGGTGGCCTGGAGGCTGTAGTCATCGAAATCGAACGGCTTGACCGGATCGCCGGCCGGTTGCGCCGCCGATGCGGCGGGCTTCACCGGCGCCGGCTTCCAGGGGACACCGGCCCAGGTCCAGTAGGCGCCGTCGCACGGCGCATCCGCGGGAAACCGCGGCGGCTGAGCCGGCGGCGGCGGGAAGCGGGCGGGGAGTTTGTCGATGTCTTCGGTTCCGGGCAGAGCAGGCGGCGGCGCGAGGGGTGGGGCCGGGGGCGGTTCGAACGTGTCGGCCACGGGCCGGGTTGGCGGCGGCGTGGCGGCGGTGGCGTCCGCCGGGACCGTGCGGGCGGCGGATTCTCCGACCGGAACGGACGGTCGCGGAGGAGCAGGCTTGGCATCGGTGCGGGAAGGGCTGGGGCGGGTGAGGGCCTGGTCGGCGGTCTTTCCCTCCGCTGCGGGCGGCTTGGACGGTCCGGCGGAGGCAGCCTGTTCTCCGCCGAGCAGCTCAAGGCGCTTGGTCGCCAGGGGATGGCGCGGATCGAGTTCCAGCGTCCGCCGGTAGTCCCGGGCTGCGGCGGACCGGTCACCCAGGGCCTGAAACACTTGGGCCCGAGTGAACGTGGCCACGACGTTGTCCGGATTCAGAGCGAGCGCGCGGTCCGCGGCGGCCCGGGCGGCGGCGTAGTTTTCCAATTTCAATTGGGAGTCCGCGATTCCCGCGTGGGCGTCGGCGAGGAACCGGCGGTCGGACTCGTCGGCCAGGCCCAGGGCCGACTCGAAGTCGGCCAGGGCGCCTTCGGCGTCGCCCGCGAGCGACCGGACCGCGGCGCGGTTGTAAAACACCTTGGGATCATACGGATCGAGCGCGGCGGCCCGGTCCAGGTCCGCCAGGGCGTTCGGAAAATCCTTCAGGGCGCGTCGGGCGTTGCCCCGGCCCATGTACGCCTTGGCATTGCGCGGGTCGAGTTGGAGGGCCCGATTGAAATCCTCGACAGCCGAGGTGTACTTCCTCAGTTGGTTCCGACAGTTGCCCCGGCGGCGGTAGGCGTCGGCGAAATTCGGATCGGCGACGATGGCGTCGCTGAACGCGGCTTCTGCCGGCGCGAACTGGCCTCGACCATACAGTGACTCACCTCGCTGAAAAGCGGCCCGGGCTTCCGCCGACCGGGAACTTTCCACCGCCAGAATTGCAGAGGCAGCCGGCACGAGGATGAAAACCAACACAGCAAGACCAAGGGCTCGATGCGGTCGAAGCACCGGTCTGCTTTGACGGGAGGGACGTCGGATGCCACACCGTCGGTTCATTTCTTCATCTCCTGCTCCGAATAATGCATTTTCGCTGATGGCGGCTCATCCAACCGATATCGCGCATACGGGATGATCCGCCAAGCCTCGAACATCACCGCCCCAAAGACCCGCTCAAGCCCGGGTTGAAACCGGGCACGGGACACGAACGTTCCGTTTCACCTGCCGGCACGTCACGATCCGGCACCCCCGGACAGCTGGTTCAGATTCGGTAACACCTGACCGTTCGATCGGCCTTGTGCGACCGGGCAGACTGACGGTTTCAACCCGCTAGCCGTCATGGCAGCAAGAACTCCGGGTCGGACAGCCGTGTGAGCACGGGATCGCCCGGTGACAGGTCGTCGGAGAGGCGCCAGGCGCCGCTCGCCTCGCGCAGCTCGATCAGCCGCCGGGCCCTTTCACCATCGGCGCCCGTGAGCTCCTGCACCAGGAGGACATGGCCGAGATATGCCACGCGGTGGGTGAGCCGGTTTTTCGTCCAGGCGCGCTCGGCCCGCCACGCCTGCAGCATCGCCTCCCGATACGCCGCTTCGTCCAGGCCGCTCCGGGCCAGCCGTACCTCGAAGTCGGCCAGCAGCTCCTTGAAGGCGGTCCAGTCCCGGCCGCGCTGGGCTGCGGCCAGGGCGCGGGCCACGGCCTCCGGCGAGCTCCGGTCGACGTCGGGCGGAGCGGCGGCGCCGAGGTCGATGGGCGGGTCGTACCGCGTCACCTCGAACAGGTCCTCGAACGCCGGCACCGCGTAATCGCCGCCTCCCGGCAGACGCACACCGAGCGAAGCGGTCCACGCCGACACCTCATCCCAGTACATCCAGAGGAGGGCGCCTCCCGCCGCCGCAAGGACCGCAGCGAACAGCCAGCCCAGGACGCAGCCGTACCGGCCCTTTCGGGCGGACGGCGACGCCGGAGCGGGTGCCGGGTAAGGCGGCGGCGGGGATGCTGATGTGGGGGCTGCGGCGGGTCGCGGCGGAGGGGCCGGGGCCGGCGCGGCCGGCTGCAGCGGGTCCGCTGGCGCCGGGACCGCCACCGGAAGCCGGACCTCCAGCTCCACGTCGGCGAAGGCGATGCGGTCGCCGGCGCGCACGCGGACCCGGGTGACGCGGTGGCCGTTGACGAACGTGCCGTTTCGAGAGCCCAGGTCTTCAACGATGATCATCCCGGCCTGCAAGCTGATCTGGCAGTGGCGGCGGGACGCCTGGTCGGATGCGGTCCGCACCTGGCACTCTTCGGCGCGGCCGCCGAGGACGGATTGCCCCTCATCAAACGTCAGGTACGCGCCATGGCGGGGGCCGCCGACGAAGACGAGATAGACGGGCATGCGGCTTCCCTCCCCTCTCACGGCTTCTTCTTCGAGAGTTCCTTGCCCAGCGCTTCGATCATGGTGCCGGTCCGGTCCACCATGTCCTGCACCCCGCGACCGCCCGAGATGAGGTGCATTCGCCGGGACAGCTCCAGCGGATCGATTTCGCCGCGGCCGAAGCGGTCCATGACGTCCTGGACCTCCGTCCAGTACGCCTTGACTTCGGCGTGGTGCTGCCGGTCGGCCTCAGTCATGGTCCTCCCGGCGTCAGCTTCAATCTTCTGGAGCGCGGGGAGGAGCTTCGTACGGATGTCCTTCCCCGTTCCCCGGCATGCCTCCTGGACCCGCTGGAAGTGGGTCAGTCCCGGCTGGTTGCACATCATCTCGTGGGCCTTGACCCGGGTGACGTCGCCGGCCTGCTGGGCCCAGCGCGGGTCCACCCGGTCCAGATCGCCGCGGATCCACGCCCGGTCGGCGTAGGCTTCCTTGTGCCGGCTGGAGGTGATGGTCTCGAACGACGTTTTCGCGTCGTACCCGGTCCGCCGTCGGTAGATCTTCGCCCACTCCTCCTGCGCGGCCTCCATGGCCTCCATCGTCGAGGCCGGTCGGCCGTCCCGGGTGAGCCAGACGTTGCGCCGCAGCTTGCCGGCGGCGTCGGGGATCCAATCGGGCTGCTCGCGCAGGCCCAGGTCGTGGTCGACGCCGACGCTGTCGCCGCTCGAGGCGTTGCGGATGGATTGAAAATCGAGCTCGCGTCCGCCGCGACCCGCGAATCCCCGTCCCCGCATGGCGGTGCGGAGATCGGGCACCATCTCGGCGTGGATCGCCGCCATCTCGCGGGCATACCCCCGGCTCAGGGCCGGCGGCACCTGGTGCTTCATGATGACCTTGGCTCCGTAGCTGGCGTTGACCGAGCATGACTTGGTCCGCACCTGAAGCCGCAGGCGATCGATTTCGGCGGCCGGGGCCCGGGTCAGCTCGGCCTGACGAAACGCCTTGTAGGTGTCCGACCAGTCACGCACCAGCGCCTGGTCCCACTCCTGCTGCTGCTTCCATCGGGCGTATTCCATCGAGTCGGCGGTGGTCCAGCCCGGGGGCTTGCCTTTCTGCACGAGCCACCCGGACAGGTACTCCGAGGCCTTGTTGGTGCCCCATTTGATGGCGTACTTGGTCCCCAGCGCTTGCGCCACCGCCACGGCCTTGTCCGTGCCACTGCCCGGCGTTTCGCGGTAGGCGTCCACGCCGGTCCAGACGTAGTCCGCGCTGTCGCTGTAGTCCGTGATCACGCCCTTGAAGCCGTAGAAGACCGCGTGCTTGAGGCCCTCCTGTGGCGAGGCGGTGTTCAGGTACTGCTCCAGGCCCTTCTCAACGGCGCTGGTCACCCCCGAATAGGCCAGCTTGGCGACCGTGAATCCCCCCGCGGCGGCCACGACGCCGAAGGCCGTATCCGCGCCCGTCTTGACCCACTCGGCGGCCCAGACGCGGTTCTCCCACTCTTCGGTCTTGGTGTCGGCGCTGCGGCTCTCCGCCTCGAGCTGGGCCTGCAGCCCGCGCTGGAGCCGCTGCCGCAAGGCGCGCCAGCGCTGCGGGTTCAGGCCGGCGCCGTCGGCGTAGATCGACTGGATCTCGCTGAACGCCGTGTTCTGGGCTAAGACGCCCGCCCGTTCGGCGAGCAGCGCGACGTTCCGCCGCTCCCGGTCCACCTCGCTGAGACCTTGGGCATCGGCGGTGCACTTGCGCCGGAACTCGCGGCTGCAGATCTCGTCAAAGGGGGTGCGCGTGTGCACGATTTGGCCGGTCCGGATCGAGGCGATCAGGTCCTGTTCGCTCTGGATTTCGGATTGCTGGCAGGCGATGAGAAAGCGGATCTGGGCGATGCGGTCCGGGTTCGGCTGCCGGCTGTCCTGCTCCGCCTTCAGGTCCGCCTGCAGTCGCTCCAGGTACCGGCCGATGGCCTGGATGTTCGCCTCGTGTTCCCGGATTCGCCCGGCGGTGTCATCGGCCTCCTCGGCCGCCGGCTCCGCGTCCGCTGTCCGGCCGTCGGACCGGCGGGCTTTCGCCTCCAGAGGATTCCCGCGGCCTTCCTGCCAGTCCCGGCCCTCCGCCAGCCACGCCAGCATCTCCTCCCGCGACGCCTCCGCGTCGCGCCACCCATCCTTTCTTCGCTCCTCGGCAAAATCCGCCTGCCGGTTCGGCGGGAAGGCCATCAGCGTGACGGTGAAGGACTCCAGGTCGGCGGGCTTCAGGACCTCCGACTCCTTCATGGGCCGGCCGGCCAATTCGAAATACTTGAATCCGTAATGGACGAAGATCGGCAGCACCTCGTCTTTCGCCGCCTCGGTGCGCCGGCTCCGGATCTGGCGCGAATAGAGGAAATCCTTGCGCCAACGTCCCGACTGGAAGGTGAATTCCCGGATATCGAAGCGGCTCAAAGCCTTCATCTGCAGGCCGATCACGTGGACACTGACATCGGACCCGTCGTGGCCCCGGCCCGTATCGGCCAACACCAGTTCCTCAATGGTCCGCGCGTCCTCCGACAGTCTCCCCCACACGGTCCGTCGATGAATGCCGCTCTTTTCTCCGAACAATCCGGGCCGCCCGCTCCATTCGTTGACCATGCACCCGGAAAATTCCAAACCGTTCCAGACGATGGCCGTATTCATATCTATCGGCACACCCAGCTGCAGTTCCTTCGCGTCAAGTGGCTTGCTAGTCACCCACCTCTCGTTGGGCAGGAAATACCCTGAAGTGTCGGTGGGATCGTTCGGATCCGGCGGCGTGCCCTCCCGAAAATCCTGGCGGTCGCTGCGGGCTCTTTCACGGGCGGATTTCTCGTCCCAAACCGGCGTCCGCCAGCCCGTGGGCTGGCGGATGATCCGGCCGAGGCCGGATGTCTCTCTCACCAATTGCCCCGAAACGACGACCTTGACGGTCGAAGTCGCCTGGATCTGCCGCAGGGCGGGGTCAGCCAGCGCGTTCCGCGTGTAGGCCAGCGCATCGTCGCTGCGCCGTCGCGCCCGGGCCTTGGCCGCCAGCGGGTCCGGCGGGTCGCCGAGCGCCCGGATCGCCGCCTCCAAGGCCGTCATCCGCGCCACCACCCGCCGCAGCTCCCCGGCCAGCAGCCGGGCCTCGTCGGCGCAGAGGGCGCTTCGCGCGGCGTCGCCATAGCAGCCGGCCTCCATGGCCGCCGTCCAAGCCTCCTCCATTCGGGCCCGCAGCAGGGCCGCCTCGGTGCGCCGGCTGAAGAACTCCTCCAGCAGCGGCGTCAGCTTCTCCAGGTAGGCGATCACCTCCGGGGCCGGGAAATGGAACAGGGGCGCCCAGAGGGCGTCGAACCGGCGGTTGTCCTCGTCGGTGCGGGGCCCGATGAATTGGCGCATGGCCTCCATGGCTACGGAGACCATGCCGGCGTACTGGGCGGGGGCGATCCGGCTCACGGCGTCCGCAGCCGGCGGCGCCGGCCCCTCCCGGGCGCTGTCGGCGTGAACGCAGAGCAACCACAGGACCACCACCACGCCGCCCATGACCACGCGTCTCATGGTGGCACCCCCCGGAATGGATTCGAGCCCGCGGATCGCGGGAAGGGCCTGGCGGAACCCGCCCCCCCCGCTGCGATGCGGCGGCACCCTCGATCGTCTCATCCGGATGGAACTGCAACTAGGATAATCTAAAACGACGCGGTGATCAATCGGTTTGCCACGCAAACCATCACAGCGAGAGTCGTGCCAATTTGAGCAGGACGAGGGACTCCGCCTCTGGTTGTTGCCCTCGCTCCATCGGCTGAAGAGCTTGCCCACGGCCTCCGTGATCGGGTGATTGAAGGGTCGTTCGACTGGTCGGGTTTCGGACTGCGAATGATGCGTATCTCCTGACCCCTCACTCCTGACTCCTCACTCCCAACCGTTCAGTCCTGGCTCCCGGGCGGGAACTTGATCTGCAACGGCAGACTCTTGACGACGCCCGTGCCGGCGACGCTCACGACAAGCTCCCCCAGGGTCTCCGGGTGGTAGCCCGCAAAACCCTCGTCAAAGACAATCGTCTTCGATTCCCCCGGACCGAGCGTGACCATCTGATACTGCTTGACGACCTGCGGCTCGTCCTTGAAATAGACGCCCGCGTGGGTCAGGCCCAGGTAGAGGCAGGTCACCGCCACCTCGGCCGGTTGGGCCTGGGTGTTGCGAACCTGCACCCTCACCGTGAACGCGCCGAAGTCCGGCGTGTCCGGGCTGAAGACCGGCTGGATCATCACGATTTCGTACCCGCCCGCGGTCAGCGCCACCGCCGAGCAGGCGGCGATCAACAACAGCACGACGGCTCGTCTCATTGTTCCCCTCCTAAAAATGCGCGGGTTGGATTCTCGGTTCGCAGGTTCACAGGTTCACAGGTTCGCAGGTTTAAAACCGTTGATGGTTGATCGTGTCTCGTAATCGTGATCGTAATTCGTAATCGTTATCGAAATCGAGGCTCGGGACTCGAGGCTCGTTCCCGTAACGCGGACATCGGAATTCGGGGTTCGCGGTTCCTGTCTTCCCGTTTATCTGATCTTTCCGTCTTACGTTTCCCGTCTTTTGTCTCCCGACTCACCGATTCACCGTCATTTGATCCCACCGTCGACGCCGCGGTCCACCACCACGTCGGCACCGGCCGCCTGCAGGGGCTTGCCATTGTAAAAGGGCCGGCCATCGCGCGCCTCCAGCGTCACCTTCTGGAAGTCGGTGATCTCGATGCGGGGAGTGCCGTCGAACTCGATGTCGGCGACGCGCACCGGCGTTCCCGGCGCCGCGTCGACGGTGAGCACGCCCAGGGCGTCGGCCGACGAGGCCGCCAGCAGCATGCCGTTGCTCTCCTGGCCGCGCAGTTGCGCCGGCTTCAGGTTGGCTACCACCACAAGGTTCTTGCCCGTGAGTTCCTCGTCGGTGTAGAACCCCCGGATGCCGGCGCAGATCTGGCGTTGCTCGGCGCCGAGGTCGATGTGGAGCACCACCAGCTTGTCCGCCTTCGGGTGGGAGGCGCAGGCGAGCACCCGAGCCACGCGCAGGTCGATGGACGCCATGGGATCCTTCTGCACGATGTCCACCTGATCCACCTTCTGGATCAGGATGGCCGGCTCGCCGATCCGGTGCCCCTTCAGGTCGAAGGCCAGGTTCTCAAAGGTCTGGTGCGGCAGCGCCAGCTGGCGCTCCAGGTCGTTGGCCAGGCGCGGCACGATGGGCTTGAACAGCGTCCCCAGGATCCGCACCAGGTTCACGGTGAAGCTGGTCACAGCGTGGGCGCGGGCGCGGTCGGTCTTGAGCAGCGCCCACGGCGCCTGCTCCTGGAAGTAGCGGTTGCCGATGTCGCCGATCTCCAGGATCTCGCGCACCGCGGCGCGCAGCTCCACGTCCCGGTAGTGCCCGATCACCTTCGCCGCCTTCTCCAGGATCCTGGCCTCGAGCTCCGGCTCGGCGAAGTCGCCCGTGACCCCGTCGAAGTTCTTGGCCAGGAAGGTCAGCGACCGGTTGGCGAAGTTGGCGAAGTTGCCGATGAGCTCCGCGTTGACGCGGCGCTTGAAGTCCTCGAGGTCCAGGTCCACGTCGGCCATCTTCGCCTACAGGTTGGCCGCGTAGTAATAGCGCAGGTAGGCCGGGTTCAGCTTGTCGAGGTACTCGCGGGCGGTGATGAAGGTGCCGCGGCTCTTGCTCATCTTCTCGCCGTTGACGGTGAGGAAGCCGTGCACCAGGATGCTCTCGGGGAGGTTGAAGCCGGCGGCCATGAGCATGGCCGGCCAGAACAGGAAGTGGAAATAGATGATGTCCTTGCCGATGATGTGGCGGACGCGCCCTTCGGGCCGGCGCCAGAACGCCTCCCAGTCGCGCCCGGTGCGGGTGCAGTAGTTGCGGGTGGAGGCGATGTAGCCGATGGGGGCGTCGAGCCAGACGTAGTAGTACTTATCGGTCTCGCCCAGGATGGGGAAGCCGAAGTAGGGCGCGTCGCGGGAGAGGTCCCAGTCGCGGAGCCCCTCGTCGATCCAGGTGAGGATGTAGTTGCGGATCTCGTCCTGGATTTTGGCGTTGCCCGTCAGCCACGCCCGCAGGCGCTCGGCGTAGTTGGCCAGCTTGAAGAAGTAGTGGCCGGAGGTCTTCCGCCCCGGCGGCGTGCCGCACACCACGCAGAACGGGTCGGCCAGGTCGGTGGGGGCGTAGGTGGCGTTGCAGCGCTCGCAGTTGTCGCCGTACTGGTCCGCCGCGCCGCAGCGCGGGCAGCGGCCCTTGACGTAGCGGTCGGGGAGGAAGCGGCGGCATTTGTCGCAGTAGGTGAGCTCCACGTCCTTCGTGTAGATGTCGCCGTTGGCGCGGGCGGCGGAAAAGATGAGGTCGCTGAACTCCTTGTTCTCGGGCGAGTTGGTCGTGTAGAAATTGTCGAAGCGGATTTCGAAGTCGGCGAAGTCGCGGCGGTGCTCGTCGTAGTACCGGGCGATGAGCGCCTCGGGGGTGATGCCCTGACGGGCCGCGTTCACCTCGATGGGCGTGCCGTGGGTGTCGTCGGCGCAGCAGTAGATGGCGTCCTCGCCCATGAGCTTGAGGGCGCGGACGTAGATGTCCGTCTGGATGTACTCCACCAGGTGGCCCAGGTGGATGGGCCCGTTGGCGTACGGCAGGGCGCTGGTGACGACGATCGGGTGCTTCGGCTCCATGAGATGCTCCGGGTGACAGAATGACGGGCGATTCTACTGGAATCGGCGCGGGGTGTCAACGCGGGGAAGCGAACCCTCGCGCAGTAAACAGTGAGGGGATAGGAGACAGGAGTCTCGGGCCCGTCGTATTCGTAATCGTAATTCGTAATCGGGGATCGGGGATCGGGGTTCGGAGCTCGATGCTCGTTCCCGTAACGCGGACATCGGGAATCGGGAATCGGAAATCGGAAATCGGATATCGGACCTGGGACCTGGGACCTGGGTTCTGGGACTTGGATTCCGGGACCAGGGTTCCGGGACCTGAGTTCCGGGACCTGGGTTCCGGGACCTGAGCCCTTGGTTATGGATCCCAGTTCCCAGCTCCCAGCACTCAGCACCCCGGTCCTCCCCCATTCACCCATTCACCGATTCACCCATTCTCCATGCCCCGATCCGTGGCCGAATCCGCAGCCGGGCCCGGCGGATTCAGCGCGGCAGCGGTTCCACGATGAGGCCGCGCTCGGGGTGGCGCTGGTCGTAGCGGATCGCGACCCGACTTCGGCCGTTTGCGCCATACCGGGTGGTGACGAGGGCGAGCCGGCCGTCCCGAAGCACCGGCTGAAACTCATATTCGCATCCACCGTCGCCCCCCGTGTACATTGCCTCCCCCCGGGTGCCGCCGTTCGGTTCCATTTCCTCCGTCTCGATGGATTCGAAACACGATTCGTAGCGCACCGATTGCACGGTCAGCGCCTTCCCCTCGGGAGACAGGCAGAGCCAGATCAGGTCGCCCTCGGTGCCCGCTCCGCACATGGTGCTCCCCCCCGGCCAGCGGGAGCAACCGATCACCCAGAGCAGCACATACACGCAGCCGTCGCCGGCCGCCCGGTCCAGCAGCCCGTAGGTCCAGCCGCCCGCGGCGCCGATGCGCTCACCCAGGTCGGTCACGACGCCCTCGCCCGGCCCGGCGAGCAGTTGCTGTTCGAACAGCCACAGGCGCCAGTCCGGCTCGTCCACCAGCCGGGTGATGACCGGCGGCACGTAAGGGGCCGGCAGGAGCATCCGCTCGATGCCGTAGTTGCCGCTCTGGGGATCTTCCCCGCGGGTGACCCACTGGAGGGATCCTCCGGACAGGCGCAGGTAGCCGGGGACCAGCCGGGCCATTCGGGCCGCTTCGTCGGTCATGGGCAGGCGGACGGGCGTGCCGAACGCCAACTCCCAGAAAGTGGCCGGGTCGGCCCACCGACGGCTCGTGGAGGAAGACACCAGCTTCTCCTGAGCGGTGGCGGCGGGGTCGTCCACGTCCAGTGCGTCCACGAGATAGAGCAGGCCGCCGAGCTCCGGACCGCCGCGGCTGATGGCGCCGGCCAGCTTCACGCGGAGCCACACCGAGTAGCCCCCCGTCTCAGGGCGGAAGAGGTGGCGGACGGCGCCCGCCACAGGCTCCGGATCGGCGGCGCACGCACCGGGGTGGAGCCGGAGCTGGGTCAGGCCCAGGGGCCGCCTAAGGGCGCGCCGCGTGGCGCTCAGGCTGGCGGTGACTTTCCGGCTGAAGGAATCCTCGTCGCCGCCGGACTCCATGTCGGCATCCATGTCGTCCACCTCGGCCCGCAGGGCGTTGATTTCCTTCACCACGGCGGGATCCGCCAGCCAGACCTCCAGGTGGTCGGACACGAGCGCGGCGCCCTCGCCAAAGCACGGGCGATCGTCGCGCACCCGCGCCTGGAGGTAGAAGACGCCCTCGTGCACGGTCAGCCGGTAGCGGAGGGACAGATCGTCGGGACCGCGCCAGGGCGTGCGCTGCAGCCGGACGTGGGCGGCCGTGGTGTCCGTCCAGGCGGCCGCCCCCAGCGCCGACTCCACCTCGGCATCCAGGGCCGGCGCCTGGGCCATGGCGGCGGCGGTGGCGACGACGATCAACCCAATCGTTAGGATACGGACGACATAACGCATGGTCACCTCCGGAGATAATGTGGGCGGTCACGGGTCCCGCCGGCGTCCATCATGGCGGCCGCAGTTGAAAATAATATGAAGTCGCGGCGAAATCAAAGTGGAATAAATTCGGTGATTGGGTGGAGTGGTGAATGGGTGAATGGGATGGGTGGGGCCTGGGTGCTGGGTGCTGGGACCTGGGATCCACAACCTAGTGCCCAGGGCCCAGAACCCAGGTCCCGGAACTCAGGTCGCAGAACCCTGGTCCCAGAATTCAGGTCCCAGAACCCAGGTCCCAGGTCCGATATCCGATTTCCGATGTCCGCGTTACGGGAACGAGCCTCGAGCCTCGAGCTTCGATTACGATTACGAGCACGATGTCCGAAGTTCGATTTCCGATGTCCGTCATCCTCACGCGCGCATTGAACCAAAGGCGGAGTTGGTGCATCATGTTAAAGGGATATTCCGGTTTTCGGGAGGCCATCATGGCACGCTGCATCGTTCGCAACGGCTGGCTCGTCTGGATCGTCGCGGCCATGGCCGCCTGGATTTACGCGGGACCGCAGGAGACCGCGGCGCCCGCCGCCCCGACCGCCGCGCCGGACACCGAGACCACGTTCCGCCTCACCTGCGCCGGGATGGGCTTCCAGAACGGCTACCTCGACGGTTTCGAGAACGGCGTCAACGACAAGCGCTACAACCGCTACAGCGACTTCAAGACCCACCCGCTCTACGAGAAGGCCACCCGCGGCTACAACGAGAAGTGGATGTACGAGGTGATCTACCAGATGGCCTTCCGCAACGGCTTCGGCCGCGGCTACGAGGACGGCTATGCCGGGCGCCCCAACATCGTGGTCGAGCGGTTCACCCAGCTCGAGGAGGCTCTCCAGCAGGCCGGCACGTCCGGCACCGCCGGCCCGCGCCGCGCCGCCACCGGCCCGGTGGGGCTGCCCGCCGGGACTTCGCTGCTCCTCCAGCTCAACGACTACCTGACCACGCGGATGAACCAGCGCGGCGATCCCTTCACCGCGGTGGTCGCGCGGGATCTCTTCGTGGGGAACGTGCTGGCCATCCCCGAGGGCTCCATCATCGAGGGGACCGTGGGCGCGGTGAGCCGCCCCGGCCGCGTCTCCGGGCGCGGCGAGATGACCCTCAGGTTCGAGCGCCTGAAGCCGAAGTACGGCGCCGAGACGGTCATCTCCGCCACCCTGATCGGGGTGGGCGCCGACCAGGGGCAGATCGTGGACCGCGAAGGCAAGTACGAAGGCAAGGACAGCGCCGGCCGCGACGCCGCGGTCATCGCCGGCGGCGCCGGCGCCGGCACCGTCGTGGGCGTCATCGCCGGCGGCGGCAAGGGGGCGGCCCTCGGCGCCACCATCGGCGGCCTGATCGGCCTGGCCGGCGTCCTCACCACCCGCGGCGAGGACGTGGAACTGGTCAAGGGCACGCTGCTCGAAATCATGCTGGATCAGGATCTCCAGCTGGAACCCGCCACTCCGAAACAGCCCTAGCCGACCCTTCGGATCGGTCATCTGTCGGTGGCTGCCGGACCGGATGCGCGCGGCCGTCAAAAAACAGTACCGGTTTCACGCAATCGTGATACAATTTTTTCAGTATCACACGCCTTCCGACACGGCCGCGAATGAATCCCCTCGCCGACGGCACCTGTCGTCCGACGGGATGTCCGTGCCGGGACGCTGAACCGACCATCATGCGGTAAGGAGGGAGATATGGCGGACAAGAAGTACAAACGGATCATCGACGGCAAATTCGACGGCAAGACGACGTTCAAGGAAGTGGCCGGGATGACCGACGAGGAGTTCCATGGGCTCCTGCAACTCGGTCACCTGTACTACACCCAGGGACGCACCGAGTCGGCCCAGAAGGTGCTGGAGGGGCTGGCGGTCCTCGATCCCGACCACAAGCTGGTCCAGTCGGCCCTCGGTGCCCTCTACACCCGGACCGGCGACAACGAGGCGGCGCTCCGGGCGCTGAACAAGGCCGCCAAGCTCAATCCCAACGACATCACCATCTACGTCAACCGCGGCGAAGTCCATTTCCGCCTGGGCAAGGTCAAGGAAGCCGCCGATGACTTCAAGCAGGCCCTGGCCATGGACCCGGAACGCAAGAACCCGGCCGCCAACCGCGCCCGCCTCATCCTGGTGGGCCTGGCCGCCGTCGCCCAGAAACTCAAAGACAAGAAGTGAACCTCCCGCCGGCGGCCTCGCCGCCGAGGCTGCCGGTCGCCCCTTGATTACCGACCCGTCTTGTGAAAACATGGCCGTCTGAAATCACCCAGGAGGCGGCCATGACTCATCGCGAAGAGCACGACAGTCTGGGCGCCCGGCAGGTTCCCGCCGGAGCCTATTACGGCGTGCAGACCCTGCGCGCCGTCGAGAACTTCCCCATCACCGGCGTGGCCATCGGCCGGTTCCCCCTGCTCATCCGCGCCCTGGGCGCCATCAAGAAGGCGGCGGCCCAGGCAAACATGGACCTGAAGATCCTGCCGCCGGACCTCGGCGCGGCCATCGTCCAGGCCGCCGACGAGGTGATGGACGGCCGGTACAACGCCGATTTCGTCGTCGACGTCATCCAGGGCGGCGCCGGCACGTCTACGAACATGAACGCCAACGAGGTGATCGCCAACCGGGCGCTGGAGCTGCTGGGCCGGCCGCGGGGCGACTACGCCGCCTGCCACCCCAACAACCACGTGAACCTGTCGCAGTCCACGAACGACGTCTACCCCACCGCGCTCAAGCTCGCGGCGATCTGGAAGATCCGCCGCCTGCTCGACGCCATGGGCCAGCTGCAGGATGCCTTCGCCCTCAAGGGGGAGGAGTTCAAGGATGTGCTCAAGCTGGGACGGACCCAGCTCCAGGACGCCGTACCCATGACCCTGGGCCAGGAGTTTGCCGCCGTAGCCATCACCATCGGCGAGGACATGGAGCGGCTGCGCGAGGCGGCGCGGCTCATTCACGAGATGAACATGGGCGCCACCGCCATCGGCACCGGCGTCAACACCGTGCCCGGCTACACCGACCGCGTCCGGGCCCGCCTCATCGAGATCACCGGTCTGTCGCTCATCACGGCGCCCAATCTGATTGAGGCGACATCCGACGCCGGCGCGTACGTGCAGTTGTCCGGCGTGCTCAAGCGGATCGCCGTCAAGCTCTCCAAGGTCTGCAACGACCTGCGGCTGCTGTCATCGGGACCGCGCGGCGGCATTGGTGAAATCCTCCTGCCGGCCATGCAGCCCGGCTCCACGATCATGCCCGGCAAGGTCAACCCGGTCATCCCCGAGGTGGTGAACCAGGTCTGCTTCGAGGTGATCGGCCTGGATGTGGCCATCAGCATGGCGGCGCAGGGGGGACAGCTGGAGCTCAACGCCTTCGAGCCGCTCATCGGCTTCAATATTTTTCTGTCCATGGACATGCTGGAGCGGGCGGCCACGGTGCTGCGGGAGCGCTGCGTCACCGGGATCCGGGCCGACCGCGAGCGCTGCCGCGAGCTGCTGGAGCGCTCCACCGGCATCGTGACGGCGCTGGTGCCGGTCATCGGCTACGAGGCCGCCGCCCGGCTGGCCCACGAGTCGCTGGATACCGGCCGGCCGGTGCGGGAGCTGGCGCTGGCGCAGGGTCTCCTGGACGAGGCCGCGCTCAACGAGCTGCTGAATCCGGCGCTGATGACCCACCCGCGGGCCATCCCGGGGCGGTGACGCCGCCAGCGGGGTATTCCACCAGCGCCTTGATCGGCGAACGACGGGTTCGGCCGGATCAGGTCCGCCGGGCTACCCAGCGTCGGCGGACGATGACGGGCGCCGCCGGCGCCCGCTGGGCCAGCAGTTCGCGGAAGCGCGCCTCCCGCCCCTCGCCGCCGAAGGCGCGGCGCGGCAGGATATAGAGGAAATCGTCGCTCTGGCAAAGGATGTAAATGTCGGGCGTCTCGTAGATGCGCCGCAGATCGGCCCAGCCGGCCGTCTTCTCAAGCGCCGCCGCCCGCAGGGTGACGCCGTCGTCGCCCAGGAGCACCGTCCGCTGGTCGGCCAACTGCGGGTTGGCCCGCCAGGCCCGGGCAACGAGGCGGCTGGGCAGCCGCAGCACCACAATCCCCGCCAACAGTCCGGCCACCCCCAGGGCGTAACCCAGCAACTGACGCGGCGCCAGCGCGATGAACCAGACGGCCACCGCGCCGGTCAGCACGACAGTGAGCCCGCCGGAAATCAGCATCCACAGGAACAGGCCGCGCTTGAGCACGCGCAGCGCCTCGGCGAATTCCTCGAAGCGATAATAAAAACGCAAGCGCATCACCGGCTGGGTCACGGTCGTCACTCTCCCGGAAGACGTGCCGCCATGAATACCAGAAAACGGCCGCCGGATCAACGCCGGCGTCAGAGGCTCCGGTGCCGTCTCCTCTGCCGGTCGGTTGCGTGATTTCGATCACACCCCGCAAAATCGGTGCGACAAACTTGCAACTCCCAGGTTCCATTCTCGTATATTCACCTTCTCAGAAAGACAAATGCCGGACGGAGCACATGGTCAACGACAAACAATCCAGGCTCACCCGATTCTCCCGACGCTCTTCGTGGTTGTTCCTGTTCCTGGCGGTCGCGATCACCACTGCGAAAGCCCAGCCGGATTCCCCCCCGCCGGTGATCGAGATCCCCCGGCTGAGCGCCGAGCCGCGGCTGGACGATTTCCTCAACATGCGCCCCGAGGGCGCCGCCGCCAGCGAGATGGCCCGGGTGGAGGGCTTCGTCCAGGCCACCCCCCGTGACGGCGAGCCGCTCTCCGAGCGGACCGAAGTGTACCTGGGCTACGACGCCGAGAACCTCTACGTCGTATTCCTGGCCTTTGACCGAGAGCCCGACAAAATCCGCGCCCGGCTCACCCGTCGCGAGAACGTCTTTCTCGACGACAACGTCGAGATCATGCTGGACACCTTCAACGACCGCCGCCGCGCCTACATGTTCCTGACCAATCCCTTCGGCATCCAGTGGGACGCCATCTGGAATGAAGGCGAACACTTCGACGATTCCTTCGACACGCTCTGGTACTCCGACGGGCGCCTGACGGCCGAGGGGTACGCGGTCTGGTTCAAGATCCCCTTCCGCTCGCTGCGTTTCTCCAGCGCGCCCGAGCAGGAGTGGGGCATCATCCTGAACCGGGCGATCCCGCGCACCAACGAAAACGCGTTCTGGCCCCGCATCTCCAGCCGGATTTCGGGACGGCTGAACCAGCAGGCGCGGGCCACCGGGCTGCGGGGCATTTCCCCCGGCCGGAACCTGCAGGTCATCCCCTACGGCGTCTTCCGGTCCTGGCGGAGCATCGAGGAGGACAGCGTCAACGGACCGGACTGGGTGAGCGACCTGGCCGAATTCGACGGCGGCGTGGACGCCAAGGTGGTTCTCAAGGACAGCCTCGTGCTCGACGTGGCCGTCAACCCCGACTTCAGCCAGGTGGAATCGGACAACCCCCAGGTCACCGTCAACAGCCGCTTCGAGGTGTATTTCCCTGAAAAGCGGCCGTTTTTCCTCGAAAACGCCGACTACTTCGGCACCCCGATCAACCTGGTGTTCACCCGGCGGATCATCGATCCCCAGTTCGGCATCCGCTTCACCGGCAAGGCGGGTCCCTGGGCGGTGGGCGCACTGTGGGCCGACGACGAGGCGCCCGGTGAGATGTCGGATCCGGATGATCCGGAGTTCGGCAAACGGGCGCAGTTCGGCATCGTCCGGGTGCGGCGGGACATCTTCCACCAGTCGTCCGTCGGTTTCATCTTCACCCAGCGCACGTTCAACGGCGGCTTCAACCGGGTGGGCGGCCTCGACGCTCATTTCAAGCTCAACGACAACTGGGCGCTGGACATGCAGGGCGTGGCCAGCGCCACCGAACGTCCCGACGGTTCCACCCAGGCCGGCCCGGCGTACACGGTGGAGCTCAGCCGCGAGGGACGATCGTTCGATTACTATCTCGAGTATGAAGACCGCAGCCCCGGTTACGACACCCAGGTGGGCTACAACACCCGGAGCGACATCCGCCAGATCGGCCAGAACGTCGAGTACAGCTTCCGACCCGAGGGGCCGGTGCTCATCGCCTGGGGTCCGGAGGTTTGGGCCAACTGCAACTGGTCCCACGACGGTACCCGCCTGGACTGGGAGTTCATCCCCGAACTGAGCTGGGAATTCGCAGGCAACACCAATTTCGGCATCGGCCGCATGTTCCTCCGGTCGCGCCTGCGCCCCGACGAGTTCGAAAGCCTGGACGCCGACCGGGACTACGGTTACGGCCGGAACTACCTGTCCTTCAGAACCAACCTGTGGTCATGGCTCGGCGTCGAAACCGATCTGAACTGGGGCACCGGCATCAATTATGTCCCGGCCGAAGGCGCCGAGCCCGAGGTGGCGAACCGGATCGGCAGCGAATTGAACGTCACCCTCCAGCCCAACACCTGGCTGCGGGTGGACAACACCTATCTCTTCTCCCGCCTCACCGACCGCGCCTCCTCGGCCGCCATCTACAACAACCATATTTTCAGGTCGAAGTGGAACCTGCAGTTCACACCGGAGATGTCCCTGCGGCTCATCGGCCAGTACGACACCACCCTGCCCTCCACGACGCTCTCGTCGCTGGAAAAGACCAAGCGGTTCAACATCGATTTTCTCTTCACCTACATGTGGCACCCGAACACGGCACTGTACGTGGGGTACAACTCGGACCACGAGAACCTGAACCTGATCGAATCGCACGGCAGCCGGGAGCTGATCCGCACCAACGACGAGTTCATCAACGACTCCCGGATCTTCTTCGTAAAGTTTTCCTATATGTTCAGGCTGTAGTTCGTCATCGTCATCGTAATCGTGATCGGGATCGTAATCGAGGCTCGTTCCCAACTGACGGACATCGGAAATCGGACCTGGGACCTGGGTTCTGGGACCTGGGTTCTGGGACCTTGGCCCTAGGTTATGGATCCCAGTTCCCAACACCAATGTCCTGCCTTTCCCATTCACCTATTCACCGATTCACCTATTCACCCATTCACCGATAGCCCCACTGACTGTTACCCGAAGATGAAAAAACTCCGGCCGGGCGCCTGCACGGCCGCCCGACCGGTTTCCGTTCTTCAGGTTCGAATCGTTCGACCGCTTGCCCGTCGGTGCCCTAGCGACCCATGTACTTGATGGTGCCGGTGAGTGCGATCTCGCTGCCCACCTTCTCACTGCATCGCAGGTAGCCGTCGACCTGCGTGCCCGTGACTTTCAGGTACATGTCCTCGCAGCCGAACTGCTGCTTCTTCTGCTCCTGTTGGCGAACATAATCCGGTGAAGCCATCTTCGCGTACTCCGCCTGCAGTTCCTGTTGGAGTTGTTCCATCCGGGCCATCAGCTTCGTCATCTCCGCATCGGATAAGTTGCCCGACTGGAACTTGCGGGCGATCTCCTCCATCTCTTTCTGGGCGTTGCCCCCGGCATACTTTTCCTCGATGTCGAAGTTGTACGGCCTGTCGGTGCTATACTGGTCGTAGTGCAGCGTCGCGGTGCGGGTCTCGAACGGCTTGGTCTCTGCGCCGCGATAGAACTCCACGGTGTATTTCATCTTTCCGCTCTCCGACTGGCACCGGTTGTCCTCCAGCAGGAAGGCCCGGATCCGCCAGCCGTTGGCGGCCTTGAGCAGCCACTCGTACTTGCCGGTGATCACAATGACGTTGTTCCGATTGGTGTAGGCCGCGCTCACCGGGGTGATGACCTCGAGGCGGACCGACATCGGCGTGATGTCCGGCGGCGCCTTGACCGTGGCGCGGTACTCGGTCGCCGTGATGTTCTCCCGGAGCACCTCGATCCGGTCCGAATCAAACAGGACCTTGGTGCCGGGCGGGAACTGGCCTTTGAGGATCACTTCGCCGGTCTCGCCGGGAGCGACGCAGGCCGCGGTCACCAATCCGATTTCCGGCGTCGGATACTTGGCGTACAGCGTCTTCCGGTCGTTGATCCCCAGCCGTTCCCGCTCCGCCTCGGCCTTGGCGACGATCGCCCGGCGCTCCTGCTGAAACTTCGTCAATGCCCCCCGGGCAAACCCGAGCACCAGAGCCAGGCCCACCAGGGCCACGGCCACCTTGCGAATCAGACTACCACTCATACGGGTCCTCCTGTGTTGGCTTCCGGAGCGGCACGCCGGGTGACCGCCTGCGATTCCACCGGCGCCGTCGGAAACGATAGGATCATGTCGCATACGATGCTTAGATAGAGCCAGAAGAAAAACGTTTCAGTCGGCCGGTGAAATGGGAAATCCACGAAGGCCACGGCCAGGATACCCACCGCCCCGGCGGCCGCTCCCTCGGCGGCCACGGTCGGTTCGGCCTGACGGGCGGCCGCGAATCGCCACAGGATCACCGCCGGGAATGCCACGAACAGCATCAGTCCGATGACGCCGTGGTCCACCAGCGCCTCCACATAATCGTTGTGCGCGTGAGCCGACAGGCCGGCGAACCGCCGGTCGGTCCCTGCGGCCGCGAGCCGATCGGTCTCCCAGCGCGGGTAGAAGAGCTCGAATCCGCCCGGGCCGAAGCCGAGCCATGGCGCCTCGGTCACGTGGGCCAGCGCGGTGCGCCAGATATGAACGCGCCCCCGCACGGTCTCGTCCAGCGGCCGGGCCGTCGAAAACGCCACCACGAGCGCACCCGCCGCCGCCAGCCCCAGCGCCAGTCCCAGCGCCAGCCGGGGCCGGCGCGCCGCGCCGCGGAGCAGGGTCCAGCCCGCCCAGGCCAGCACGGCCGCGACCGGGGCACGGGAGCCGGTGGCGAGGATTCCGCCGGCCACCAGGGCGCCACCCGGCAGCAAGAGAGCCGGACGCCACCGCGGCGCCAGTGTCCGCGCCGCCGCCCAAACGGCGGGCAGGGCCGCGGTGAGACACGCGGCGACGAAGTTGGGATTGCCCAGGGTGGCGAACACCCGCAGCCGGTCCGAGCCGCCCGCCGGCCCCGTCCACCCGAACAGGCGGAACGGATCGGCGCCGGCCCGCTGCAACACGGCGACGAGGGCCACCGCCAGTCCGGCGGCGGCCGCGGCGCGCATCAGCCCATCCGGTTCCGGGCGCAATCCTAACAGCACGATGAACGCCGCCGCCGGGAGTACGGCCGCCAGGAGCGCCGCCGGGGACGCCGCGGCGCCCGTCAGGGCCGACAGGGCGACGGCCCCCAGCCAGCAGGCCAGAAGGGCGAACAGCACCGGGTCCAGTCGCGCCAGCGGGTTGATCCGCGCCCGGACGACCGCCGCCAGACCGAGCGCCGCCCAGGCCGCAATCACGATGGTTTTGGGTGTCGAGAACGGCGTCGCCAGGCCGGGAACTACCAGGAGCGGAACGGCAACCACCACCGCATCCGCGGCTCCCCGCATCCAGCCGGCCAGTTGGTGGTGCGAAACGTTGTCTGAGTGCCCGGCCATACGGCATCCAAGCGATCGAATGGGACGACGGCGCCACCGGGGCGTGTCACAAAACGCCTATGGTACAGTGCCGTTCCCCCGGGCGCAAGCATGTACACCGCGACACCTGACAATGTTCACCCGAAATTGACATCGCATCAGACGCCGGACTTTCGCGGTACAATAGGGCAAATCCAACCGGAGGACACCGCCATGCCCAGAATCCTTGCCTTCTCGGGAAGCGCCCGGGCCGAGTCGTTCAACCAGCGGCTCGTCGGCATCGCCGCCGCCGGCGCCCGGGCCGCCGGCGCCGAGGTCACCCTCGTCAACCTGGCCGACTATCCCATGCCGTTCTTCAACCAGGACCTGGAAGACCGCGACGGCATGCCGGAGCACGCCCGCGCCTTCAAGCGGCTGCTCGCCGCCCATGACGGGTTCCTCATCGCCTCGCCCGAGTACAACAGCGCCTTCACGCCGCTGCTCAAGAACACCCTGGACTGGGCCTCCCGCGCCGAGAGCGACGACGAGCCGGGCCTGATGGCATTCAAGGGCAAGGTGGCGGTCCTCATGGCCGCTTCGCCGGGCGGCTTCGGCGGCATCCGCAGCCTGATGCTGCTCCGGCTGTTCCTCAACCATTTGACCGTGCTGGTGCTGCCGGACCAGCTGGTCGTGCCCTTCGCCCACAAGGCCTTCAACCCCGACGGCTCGCTGGCCAAGGCCAGCGAGCAGGAGGCGGCGCTGGGGCTCGGGCGGCGGCTCGCCGAGGCGCTGAGCCGGCAGGTATGAGGATCGCCCGGCGGACACCGTCATTCTGATCGTTGATCATTTTTCATCGGTCGTTGCCACTCGTGATACGCGCGTGGTGATGACGGCCGGCGTTTCACGCGCGTCACGGGAGTCGTTCTCCCCCGCGCGACATCAATCACCACGCGGACAAACAATCGCATTATCACGAACGACTACGGCCACCCGACAGAATCACTGACGCCGGGAACCACCACCAAGGGGGACACATAGAATGGCTGATGAACTGCCGACTGATCCGGCGCAAACCGCTTCGGATGATGACATCGAGGAGGCGCGCCGGCACTGGGAGGGGCTTCACGACGACGAGTGCTACCGCGATGTGCACGGCGTGCCGACATTGAGCGCGCAGGGTGAACGCGGGTGCATGATTTTGCTGGCGGTAGTGGCCGGCGGGATCATCATGCTCGTCGCCTTGTCCGTCTGGTTGGTGGTTCACATCCTGTTCTGACGCCGCGACCGGGAACCGGCGGATTGGTTCACGTGGAGTTCGTGGGAAATTGGATCTGAATTCGCCCGGTTAAACCACGGTCAGTGAGAACACGCCGCTCAGCTCGCCGACGATCTCACCCAGGTCGTTGCGGTTGGGCGCCGCCGCGAACTCGGCCAGAGCCGCGACGTCCTCCGGCGAGAGCAGGCCCAGCAGCGCCAGCGCGCGCATCGCCGCCGGCGGCACGGCCCGGAGCGCGCCGTCCTCAATCTTGAGGGCGATGCCCAGGTTCGGCTCCTTCACCCCGAGGCAGTAGACTCCCTCCGCGCCGAGCTTGTTCACCCAGCGGCCGCCTCCGGCGGCGGCCAGGGCGGTGCAGAAACCGCCGGTGCCGGCCAGCATGAACGGGTGGGCGGTCATGGCGCCGGCGATCCGCCGGGCCGCGGCGGCAAGTTCCGGCGGCAGGCCGGACGGCTCCGCCAGCCGCGCGTAGGCCCGCGCCATCTGTCGCAGCGGCAGGGCGAACACCGGCACCGAGCAGCCGTCCACACCCACCCCGATCGACGCCTCCGGCTCGCCGCTCACCGCGGCCAGGATGTTGCGGATCATCCGCTGGACCGGGTGGTCGGGCCGGTGATACCCGGCTACGGGAAAACCGCGATGGATGCACACCGCCAGGATGCCGGCGTGCTTGCCCGAGCAGTCGCTCACCAGCGGCGTTTGCGCTTCCCCCGCCCGGGCCTGCGCCAGGGCGATCTCGGCCCGGATCGACGGCGGGGTGCCGCAGTGCAGCGCTGATGGCTCCAATCCGACCTTCGTCAGGATCGACGCCACCACTCGCCGGTGGTCCGGCTCACCGTAATGGGAGGCGCACATGACCGCCAGCTCCTCGTCGGTGAAGGCGAAGCGGTCGGCCGCGCCGCTGGCCACCACCGCCAGGGCCTGAATCGGCTTGGCGGCCGAGCGCATGTAGGTGACCGTGCCGGGGTCGCCGATCTCGCGGACGAGGCGGCCGCCGCCGTCCACGACAGCGACACTGCCGCGGTGGCGGCATTCCACGCGGCCGCTGCGGGTGACGGTGACGAGCACTTCGGGGGTTGCGGTCATGGATCCTTCCCTGCCCATGGCTTGGGCAGGTTATTTCATCACACCCGCGGGGCGTTCGCCAAGTGAAGATTGGGACAAGACCCAACCGGTTCGAGGCGGGCGGGCGCCGGGCGCTGCCGGCGGCGGCGTCTCCGGCCGGCTGACCGGCTTTCTCAGCCTCAGGCCGGGTCGATCTTGAAGCGGCAGGCCTTGCCACCGGTCCGGAGCGACTCCAGCAACTCCACGCGGACCGACCGGCCGAGGCCGGTCTCGAACAGCTGGGTCACGTACCCCACCGAGCAGAGGCAGAAGGTGGGCGACAGTTCCGCCGGCCCCTTCTGCACCAGCGGGCACAGGCAGCCCCCGTCCGGTCCCGCCTTGTAGGTGAAATAGACCGCGTCGCCCTCTCGACGACAGCCTTCCGGCCCGGCCCAGGACTGGAGCCTGGCCACGAGTTCGTCCGCCGGCATTGGCTGGACCTCCCGGCCCGCGTGCGACTCCCGGTAGCAGGCCCGGCCGTTGGCGGTCATGAGCCGGCGGCGCGTCGCCTCGTCCACCTGCCCGTCCAGCGTCTCGAAGAACCGCCGGGTCCAGTTTTCGGTCCATTCCAGTCGTTTCTCACACGGCGTTTTCGGCGGCTCGCCTGCGGCCGTCTGGGCCAGGCAGGCGCCCGCGCCGCCAACTCCCAGGCATCCGGCCGCCAGCCCAACGCCCGCCGCCTTGAGGCACACTTCGCGACGGTCCATCATGCGTGCTCCTCCCATGGTCAGACTGGCAGAGTATACGGATCGGCGCGGAACAGGTTCCACCCGTCTTGCCAGCAGCAGCTCACACCGGAGACGGTTGTCCGAAGGTTGCGCAACATGGGTTACAATGCTGCCGCCAGTCTGAACGAGGAGTGCGCCCATGAACGATCAACCTGCCGACACGTCCACCGTTGATCCGGCCGATCTGACGCCGAAGCTCGCGGACGTGCGGGTCGCCGCCGAGCGGATCCGCCCGTACGCCCACCGCACCCCCGTGCTCACCTGCGCCGGCCTCGACGCGCTGGCCGGCGCCCGGCTCCACTTCAAGTGCGAGAACCTGCAGAAGGTGGGTGCCTTCAAGTTCCGCGGCGCGTGCAACGCCGTCTTCTCCCTGTCCGAGGCGGAGCTCCGCCGGGGCGTGGCCACCCACTCGTCGGGCAACCACGCCGCCGCCCTGGCCCTGGCCGCCCGGCTGCGGGGCGCAACGGCGCACATCGTCATGCCCCGCACGGCGCCGGCGGTGAAGCAGGCGGCCGTGGCCGGCTACGGCGGCCGGATCGTGTTCTGCGAGCCCACCCTGGCGGCGCGCGAGACGACGCTGGCCGAGGTGACTGCGGCCACCGGCGCCGTCTTCATCCATCCGTACAACAACCCACGCGTCATCGCCGGTCAGGGGACGGCGGCGTTGGAGCTGCTGGCCGACGCGCCGGCGCTCGACATCGTCATCACCCCGGTGGGCGGCGGCGGGCTGCTCAGCGGCACGGCCGTTGCCGCCACCGGCGTCGCGCCCGGCATCCGGGTGCTGGCCGGCGAGCCTGCGGCCGCCGACGACGCCTGCCGATCGCTCCAGGCGGGCCGGATCCTCCCCTCCCTCGATCCGGTCACCGTGGCCGACGGACTGCGCACGTCGCTCGGCGATCAAACCTTCCCCATCATCAGCCGGCTGGTGGAGCGGATCCTCACCGTCAGCGAAGCCGGCATAATCCGGGCCATGCGCCTGATCTGGGAGCGCATGAAGATCGTCGTGGAGCCGTCCGCCGCGGTGCCGCTGGCGGCGATCCTGGAGCACCCCGAGGTGTTCCGGGGCCGGCGGGTGGGCATCATTCTCTCAGGCGGGAATGTGGACCTGGATCATTTGCCATGGGGAGTTGATGGTTGATGGTTGATGGTTGATGGTTGATAGTTGATCGTGATTCGTAATCGTGATCGTAATCGTAATCGAGGCTCGGGACTCGAGGCTCGAGACTCGAGGCTCGGGACTCGAGGCTCGAGGCTTGTTCCCGTAGCGCGGACATCGGAATTCGGGGCTTGCGGCATGGGGTTCGCGGTTCGGTTCTTCCCATTCGTCTGACGTTTTTCGTCTGACGTCTCCCGTCTCCCGACTCACCGATTCACCGTCTAATTGAATCCCGGCGCGCTGACGTCGATCACGCGAAAGGCGCCGTATTTTTCCAGCTGCGTCCGGATCGCCTCGGCCTTACCCAGCACCACAAGGACGTAGGCGTCGCCCGGGAGATGCTGTTTGGCAGCGGCGTTCACGGCGTCCGGTGACACCGTGCCGACCGCATTCAGGAATCGGGCGTAATGGTCGAAACCCAATCCGCCGGCCGCCAGCCGTACGTACGCTTCAGCCTTGGCGGCGCCCCCCTCGAACCGGGGCGGGAACTGGCCCAGGATGTACGTGCAGGCGCTGGTCACCTCGTCCGCGGCGAACCCCTGCCGCCGCGCCTTGTGGAGCAGCTCCCGGGTGATATCCAGCATCTCGCCGATCGTTTCGCTCCGAGTGTAGGAGTTGAGCTCGAACATGCCGGCGCCGCGCCATGATTCGAATCCGCTGTGGGCGCCGTAGGTCAGGCCGCGCTTGATCCGCAGCTCGGTGTTGAGCCATGAGGTGAAGCGGCCGCCGAAGATGGTGTTCAGCACTTCCGCCGCCGGTTCCCCCGGATCGCCCAGCGGCAGGCCCCGCACGACCATCATGAAATTGGCCTGGGTGGCCTCGGGCATGTTCACCAGCAGCCGGAC